>JAYVSF010000403.1:0-7862 GCA_043775605.1 Myxococcales bacterium | reverse complement strand
CGAGTGGGATCCAGCGCTCGTGCTGCTGGACCTCGGCTTGCCCGACGGCGACGGCCTGATGCTCTGCCGCCAGCTTCGTGCCACGCGCCAGCACGTTCGGATCGTCATCCTCACCGCGCGGGACGACGACATCGACGTGATCGCCGGGTTGGACGCTGGCGCCAACGACTACGTCACCAAGCCGTTCGCACTCCCGGTGCTTCGTGCGCGGGTACGCGCCCAGCTCCGGCCCGCGCCGGCCGACGGCACCGTCGCCGAGATCGGCGAACTCCGTGTGGATGTCGCGGCCCATCGGGCCACGTGGCGGGAACGCCCGCTCGACCTTCGACCTCGCGAGCTCGCGTTGTTGGTGCTGCTCATGCGGGACCACGGCCGCGTGGTCACCCACGAACGCGTCCTGTTCGAGTTGTGGGGACCCGAGTGGGACCAGGCGAGCCGAAAGAGCCTGGACACCCACCTCCACTCGCTACGACGCAAGCTGGCCGCGGACGGCGGCCCCGGCGATTGGATCACCACGATCCGCAGCATCGGCTACCGGTTCGACGCGCCGTGAAACGGTCGATCACGCGCGTGATCGTGCTCGTGACCGCCGCGACCGTCATGGTCCTGGGTCTTCCGCTCGCGTTTCTCGTCCACCGGAACTTCCACGACAACGCGGTCGTCGTCCTGCAGCGCCGCGCTGCGTTGGCGATCGGCGAGGTCACGCTGCCGCTCGATGCTGCGACCGTCACCAGGGCGCTCAGCGAAGCTGACGACCCGCCCGACGTGACGGTCTACGACCAGCGGGGTCTCCGCCTCACCGGACCGGGTCCCGACCGGGCTGACCGTGCCGTCCAGGAGGCGATCGGGGGCCAACCCGCAGCCATGGTGATCGGTCGGTCGCTCGTCGTCGCAACGCCGATCAACGACCGCTCGACCGAACGTGTCGTCGGTGCGGTGCGGGTCACGGCCGCCCAGTCCACCATCTGGATCCGAACCCTCTGGGCTTGGACGGCGATGGCTGGCGCGGCGACGGCGGCGCTGTTGATGGCCTGGCTCGCCGCCCGCCACCAGAGCAAGCGATTGGCCACCCCGGTGAACGCCCTCGCCGCGACCGCCGAGGCGATCGACGCCGGCCGGATCCCCGATCCACCGTCCACCTGTGGCATCGACGAGATCGACGCCGTCGCCGTCGCCCTTCACGCCAGCAGCACGCGTGCCGCCGCGGTCCTCGCCCGCGAGCGGGCCTTCACGAGCGACGTTTCCCACCAGTTGCGCACTCCGTTGACCCGCCTGCGCCTGACCATCGAAGGCCTTGCGGCGTCAGACCTGCCCTCAGACGAGGTCTCCCTGGCGCTGCGCGAGATCGACCAGATCGAGGCCACCGTCGAGCACCTGCTGGGGCTGGCACGGGGAAGACACCAGCCGACCGCTCGATCCGATCCCGCAGCGGCCACACGAGCAGCCGGCGATCGCTGGCGACCGAGCGCCGAGCGCGACCAGCGCTCCCTGACGGTCGACATCGCCAACCAACTGCCGGCGATCATCGCGACACCAGCGGCCCTCGACCAGGTGCTCGACGTGCTCATCGACAACGCCATCCAGCACGGTTGTGGTGTGGTCAGCGTCCGAGCCCGCCACGCACCCGGCGGTGTCGCCATCGAGGTCACCGACGGAGGCACGCTCGCCACATTGGACGTGACCCAGTTGGATCGGCGTTCGTCGAGCCTGGCCCATGGCATCGGACTCCCGCTGGCACGAACGCTCATCGAGGCCGATGGGGGGCGAATGGCGCTCATCGCCGCCGACCCGACCACGTTCCAGATCCTCTATCCGGTGCACGCCGAGGATGTTCCCCTCGCCGTGAACGGCACCCTCACGACTCCGTGATGGGCCTGTTTGAATGTGCGCCGTGAGCGCGCCCTCCGTCATCCCGCCCGAGGTCGAGCGTCACTCGGCGCGCACGGCGCTGACGGGCTTGTCGTCCCTGGCGGTGCTGGTCGCGGTGGCGTTCGTGGCTGGCGCGGGCGATCCGGCCGACTGGGAGATCCGCCTGTTCCGGTCGATCAACCACCTGCCCGGCACCTTGTCGGCGCCCCTCACCGGTGCGATGCAGTTCGGGGCGCTCGCGGCGGTGGCGGTCGCCGGTGGCGCAGCGGCCGTCGGCCGACGGCGTCGGCTCGCCCGCGCCGTCATGGTCGCAGGCACGGCCAGCTGGATCCTCGCCAAGGTGCTGAACGCGGTTGTCGGCCGTCGGCGGCCGGACGAGATCCTGGACCAGGTCGTGGTGCGTGGGCGGGTGATCGCATCGTCGTTCCCGTCGACGCACTGCGCCGTCGCGGCTGCGCTCGCCGTTGTCGCGGCGCCGTACCTTGGCCGCGTCGGGCGCCGCCTGAGCGTTCTCGGCGCGATCGCCGTCGGGATCTCGCGGGTCTACGTCGGCGCCCAGTTCCCCCTCGACGCCGTCGGCGGGCTCCTGCTGGGAGCGACGGTCTCGTTCGTCTACACCTACGTCGCCGGGGCGCCGGCCCGCCGTCTTTCCGCGGCGCAGATCGCTTCGGCGTTGGCCTCGCGATCGATCGTCGTCGGGCACCTGCAGCCGTGGCCTCGAGCTCTGCCCGGCTCGCGGTTCGTCGGGCACACCGACACCGGCCCCGTTCTCGTGGTCATCACCGGTCTTCACGAGCCCGGACGAAGTTGGACGTCGCTCGCGTGGAAGTATCTGGCCTTCCGTGACACGGCCGGTCTCCGACCACTGCGTTCGCCGCGCGAGCTGAACGAACACGCAGCCCTCATGAGCGTCCTGGCCGAACGCAGCGGCGTGCGCACGCCCCGGCTTCGCTACAGCGGCGACGTCGGACCCGAACACAGCCTCAGCATCTACCAACTGCCCGAGGGAGCACACGTCGGCACGCTCCCGCCGGAGCAGGTGAACGACGGGTTCCTCCGGGCCACGTGGGAAGAGCTCAACCGGCTGCACGAGGCGGGGATCGTGCTCGCCCTGGCGGGTCCCGATGACATCACGGTCGACGGCGACAACCGCCCGTGCCTCGTCAACCTCGCCGACGCCCGGCTCACGACCTCACGCGATGACCGCTCACGAGATGTCGCTCGCACCTTCGCCGTACTTCTGCCGTTCGCCGAACCCGACCGCATCGCACACGCCGCCGCGCACGTGCTCGACATCGACATCCTCGCCGATGCCGCCGCCCACCTGCACCCCCTCGCCATCCCGACCTCTCTGCGGCAACAACTCGGCGAGCGCGACGACGTACTGGCGCGCAGTCGACGGGCCATCGCCGCCGCCACCGCCACCACCGAGGTCACCGTGATCGGCCCCGCCCGCACGGCCTTGCGCAACCTCGGACTCCTCGCCGCCGGTGCGATCGCCGTCTACCTCCTCCTCGGCCAGGTCGGGCAGGCCAAGCAGACGATCCGGCTCCTGCGCACTCCAAACCCTGGCTGGATCGCCGCCACCGGTGTCGCCATGGTCTGCACCTACCTGGCCGCCGCCGTGGCGCTCATGGGTTCCACGACGATGCACCTCCCCCTCCGACGAACCCTGTCGGTCCAGTTCGCCGCCACGTTCAGCAACCGGCTGGCGCCAGCCGGGCTCGGCGGCATGGCCACCAACGTCCGCTACCTCGAACGTGCCGGCAGCGAACGCCCCGCCGCCCTCGCCGCCATCACCGTGAACACGCTCGCCGGACTGATCGTGCACGTCATCGCGATCGCCGCCGTGCTGCCCGCGGCCGGGCCGATCAGCACCGTCGACATCGACCCACCGCGCTACTGGCCTGCTCTCGTCGCCGTGATGGCCACCATGTCCATCGGCGGCGTCATCGTCTTGATCCGCTTCCTACCGGCCAACATCGGAGCCAGAGTCCGCGCCGCGCTGCGCTCACTCGCCGACGTCCTCACCTCACCGCCACGAGCACTCGCCGTCTTCGCCGGCTCGGCTGGGATCACCGCCACCCACGTCGCCGCGCTGTACTGCTCCATGCGCGCCTTCGGCAGTCACATCCCCATCACCGACGTCACGGCGGTCTACCTCGGAGCGTCGGCAATCGCCGCGACGAGCCCCACGCCGGGCGGCCTCGGTGCGCTCGAGGCCGGCCTCGTCGCCGGACTGGCCCACGTCGGGGTTCCCGCCAGCATCGCCGTTGTCGGCGTGCTCACCTACCGACTCGTCACCTACTGGATTCCGGTGCTGCCAGGGGCCTTCGCCTTTCGCTCCCTGCGCGCCCGTCGCCTTCTCTGATCTGCACACCGCGCTCGTCAGTTCGATGTGCGGTCGCTGTCGGACGACGGGGCGTCATTCGTGAAGCGCTGCGCCCAGCGGGCGGGGTCGAGGCGCTTGAGCACCGGGATCGACGGCATCTCCAGCACCAGGAGGAACAGCGACGCGACCAACGAGGCCAGCACGAACCGCGCCACTCCTGCGATCACACCGACCGAGGCGATCGACCAGATCGCCGCCGCCGTGGTCAGGCCGTGCACGTGCCCGCTCGGGTCCCGCAGAACCACGCCGGCACCGATGAACCCGATGCCGGTGACGACGCCGGCGATGAGCTTCTCGGCCGTGGCCGGGAACGCGTCGATCGCGATCGCGGTGAATCCGGCCGATCCGGCCGCCACCAGTGCGAAGGTCCGTGAGCCGGCGGGGTGGCCCCGTACCTCTCGCTCCCACCCAACGGCATAGCCGAGCCCCGCCGCCAGCGCGATGCGGCCGAAGAGCGCGAGGTCGTGGTTCCACATCGGGTGGTCCTCCTTCACCATTCGTGTTCACGAGTCACGCAGCGCCGGGCACGGATAGAGCCTTGGAGCAGATCGGACAGACGACGATCGGAGCAAGCGGTGGCTCAGCGACAACAGGGGTCAGGCTACTCGGCCTCGCCGAGGCATCGCAGCAGCTCATTGACCACGACCGGATGCAGCCAGCGCACGATCGGCGCGGTGGTACGGTCGAGCTCGATGCGCTACGGGTTCAAGACCGCTCCGATGAACACCACCTGGACCGCGATGCTCGACGTCTGGCGCGCGGCTGACCAGCTCGACGTGTTCGAGTCGGGGTGGAACTTCGACCACTTCGAGCCGATCTTCTCCGATCGGTCCGGGCCGTGCCTGGAGGGATGGTCCATGCTCGCGGCGATGGCCCAGGCGACGTCGCGGCTGCGGCTCGGGTGCCAGGTGACGGGGATGCCCTATCGCCACCCGTCGGTCCTGGCCAACATCGCCGCGACCGTCGACATCATCAGCGGCGGGCGGCTCATCATCGGGCTCGGTGCGGGCTGGAACCAGGAGGAGTCCGACGCGCTCGGCATCCGTCTGCCTCCGTTGAAGGAGCGCATGGACCAGTTCGAAGAGGGCGTGCAGGTCGTGGTCGCGCTGCTGTCGCAGGACCGGGCGTCGTTCGCCGGCCAACACTTCGTGCTCAACGATGCGTGGTGCGAGCCCAAGTCGGTGCAGCGTCCTCATCCGCCGATTGCCATCGGTGGCAACGGTGAACGGCGCACCCTACGTGTCGTCGCGCGGTATGCCCAGCATTGGAACTCCACCGTTGCCGACCCGGTCGAGTGGCGACGGAAGTGCGACGTGCTCGAGCAGCACTGTGCCGATGTCGGTCGTGATCCGTCCGAGATCGAGCGGTCCGTCAACGTCCGCTTGAACCACGGCCAAGACCCACGGGAGATCCAACCGATCGTGGCCGGATGGCGCGACGCCGGCGCCGACGTGTGCATCGTCTACCTGAACACACCCCACGACGCGTCGGTCATGGAGCCGCTCGCCGCGGCCCTGCGCGATGTGCGCTGACGACCCGGCCATCCGTCAGATCGCGTCGACCTTGGGCATGATCTCCTCCTTCAGGCGCTTGAGGTCGTCGAGTGTCTTCGACACCGGTACGTCGGCGAACGGTGGCCACAGGAGCGGCATCGTGAGCCCAGCCTCCTTGTAGCGCTTGAGGTTGTCGGTGATCTGCGCCGCAGTGCCGGCCATCAAGTTGCTGAGCTTGCCATTCGGCGTCTGGTCGGTCGGCTCATCGGTGATGACGAACCAGATCATGCTGCACATGTCGAAGCCGTCGTCGAGCGAGCGGACACTGCCGAGCTCGCCGAGCTCACGCTGGATCTCGCCCTTCCACTTCGTGATCTCCTCGGGCGTGTCCTGGATGCCGATCCAGCCCGACAGGTTGTACTTGGCGATGCGGTTCGCCGACCGCTTCGGGTCCTTGAGGCCGCTGAAGTAGATCGGCGGGTGCGGCGTCTGCACCGGCTTGGCACCGAACCCGCACCGGTCGAAGTCGGCGAACTCACCGTGATACTCGAACAGGTCGTTGGTCCAGATGCCCTGCATGATCTCGATCGTTTCGCGCACGTGCTGGTGCCGCTTCGGGAAGATGTGGGCTGCGCTCGACGCCGCGAACTCCTCGGGCATCCAACCCGACCCCACGCCCACGTTGACGCGGCCGTTCGAGAGCTGGTCGACGGTGGCGATCTCGGTCGCCAGCACACCGGGCGCGCGGTACGGCGTGTCGGTGATGCTCATGCCGATCCGCACCCTCGTCGTCTTCGCCGCGAGCCACGGGATGAGCGGCCAGCCCTGGAGCCACTGACCCCGGGCCGACACCGGCAACGCCTTCGGGAACTGCTCCATCATCCCGAACGGGAACTGGAGCTCCCCTCGGTCGGAGGCCTCCGGCACCACGATCCGGTCGAGCGTCCAGACCGAGTCGAAGTCGAGGTCCTCGGCGAGCGCGGTGAGATCTTCGAGCTCCTTGACGGTCACGTGGTCACGGAAGTTGGGCAGGTACAGCGCGAGCTTCATGAGAGACAGCCTCCTCCACCGTTCGCCGGTGGTTCGCAATGGGCCAACGTCGGGATCGAGCGGCACACCCCCGTGCCCATCGACCCGCCTGTGCCCGAACTCTACAGATCACCGACACCCGCCTCGACCTCGGCCCGGAGCTGGTCGCGTAGCTCGCGCTTGAGCACCTTGCCGTAGTTGTTGGTCGGCAAGGTGTCGACGAACCGGTACTCCTTGGGCCGCTTGAAGCGGGCGATGTGGTCGAGACACACCCGATCGAGATCGTCGACCGGTGGTGGCGTGGCGCCCTCGGCGACCACCACGAAGGCCACCACCGCCTCGCCCCACTCGGCGTCGGGTCGGCCGACCACCGCGGCGGCGCCCAGGCCAGGATGGCGCAGCAACGCCTCCTCCACCTCGCGCGGGTAGATGTTCATGCCGCCGCTGATGATCAGGTCCTTCGACCGGTCCCGCAGCGTGAGGTAGCCCTCGTCGTCCAAGCTGCCGACGTCGCCGGTGTGCAGCCAGCCGCCCCGCAACGCCTCGGCGGTGGCCTCGGGGTTCTTCCAGTAGCCGGCCATGACCACGTCGCCGCGGACCAGGATCTCACCGGCCTCGCCGGTGCGCAGGTCGCGGTCCTCCTCGTCGACGACGCGCACCTCGACATCGGTGCGGGTGACGCCGACGCTCTGCATGCGCTCCAGCCACCGCGGGTGGGTCCGGTCGGCGTGGTCGGCCTTGGACAGGGCGGTGATCGTCATGGGCGTCTCGCCCTGCCCGTAGATCTGGGCGAAGCGGGGGCCGAACACGCCGAGGGCGTCCTGCAGGTCGGCCAGGTACATCGGCGCGCCGCCGTAGATGATGGTCTTCAGATTGGACAGGTCGGCAGTGGCGATGGCGCGGTCGCCGGTGAGCCGCTTCACCATCGTGGGCGCCGCGAAGAATGACAGCCCGGGCCAGCGCCGCAGCAGCGTGGCGATCTCGTCGCCGTCGACGCCACCCGAGACCGGCACCACGCTGACCGCCCCACGGGCGATGTGAGGCAGCCCGTACAGGCCCGAGCCGTGCGAGATCGGCGC
>JAYVSF010000402.1:0-3311 GCA_043775605.1 Myxococcales bacterium | reverse complement strand
GGCCGTCGACGTCGACCTTGGCGACCGCGGCGTCGACCGCGCTGGCGACGTCGACCGGGTCGGCGAGCTCGGCCAGGACCTCGGCCAGCGGCCGGTGGTCCATGCCGGCGATGAACGCGCCGCCCTCGGTCGCGTTGATCAGCCGCACCGTGCCGGCGACCCGGGTCGCGGTCTCGACGAACCAGCGGTGGAACATCGCGAACATGAAGCTCGACGGCACCGGGCTGCCGTGCCAGCCGGGCAGCTCGACCACCCGCTCGCGGGCCGCCGCCGGGCCGCCGGCCGCCTTCATCTTGTGGAAGTCGTCGCTCCAGCCGGCGACCGCCATCGTGCCGTCGGCGGCGACCACCGGCCGGCAGTGGCCGTCGACGCTGGTGTCGACGTAGTAGCGGCCGTCGGGGAACGACAGGTCGAGGCCGACCATGATGATGGGATCGCAGCGCCAGCGCAGGCCGAGGCTGAGCGCGGTGGTGGCGACCGAGCCGCCGCCGGCGACCACGGTCGGGGCCGCGCCGATCGCGCGGTACAGCCAGCTATCGAGGCCGCCGTTGGAGGCCAGGGTCAGGCAGCGCGGCCCGGCCAGCTCGAACAGCGCCGGGTGCACGGTGACGCCGTTGACCAGCGCGGTCACGCCGTCGAGATCGCCGGCCCCGAAGTGGTAGCGGACGTCCTGGGGATCGACCGTGATCACGAGGTCGGGCACGACCCCGGCGGCGCGCAGCGGTCGCAGCGCGTGCGAGACCGCGACCACGACCGCCTTGCCCTTGGCGGCCCGGATCGCGGCGACGTTGCCGGCCAGCGACGGCCCGGGCGCGCAGATGATCATCGGCCGGCCGGCCAGGCGGTCACCGAGCTCGGCCACCGACGGCCAGCGCGCGATCGCGTCGAGGTTGGTGGTGCCCTGCTCGATCCAGGTGCGGGCGAAGGCCGACACCGTGTTGTCGTGGACCCGGAGATCGCCGAGCGCCGAGCGGGCGGCCTCGGCGGCGTCGGTCGCCAGCGTCGAGTCGGCGGCGTCGACCTGGCGGATCGTGACCCGCTCGGGCGCGCACGGGTGCATGGTCCGCACCGCCGGCGCGATCTCGTCGACGGTGGCGACGATCGTGACGCCGGGCGGATAGGCGGCGCTCGCGGGCTCGACCAGCGCGAGGATCCGCTGCTGGCCGAGGTCGAGCAGGTGCTGGGCGGCCGGCTCGAGGCCGGCGCCGATCAGGATGACCAGGTCGCGGGTGACGTCCCAGGTCGGCGGCAGCAGGTCGTCGACCAGGCAGGCGACGCCGAGCGGCGAGCGCAGGAGCTGGGCGGTCGACGGCAGCGGTCGCCGGCGCCAGGCGTCGACGATCGTGGCCGCGACCCGACCGCTGGCGACCTGGGCGCCGAGCATGGCGAGGTCGGTGGCGTCGGCGAGGTCGGCGCCGGCCGGCCCGGTGCCGTCGAGGGCGTCGGGCAAGGGATGGCGGGCCAGCTCGGCCCGCTGACGCCGGCTCTCGTGGGCCGCGGCCAGGGCGGCGACCACGTCGTCGGCGGCGATCGCGGTGGCCAGGGCCGCGCCGGCGTGGCCGAGCTCGGCGAGGTGGCGGGCCGCGAGCGTGAGCTCCGACGCCGCCAGGTGCGCGCGCCCGGGCGCGGCGATCGTGACCTGCGGGTCAGCCATGACCGACCTCGAGTCGGCGATCGGCGTGGTGCCACGAGCGTTGCTCGACCGCGGCGTTGATCGCGACCAGGGCCGGCTCGCGGCGGAGCAGCGCCACCACCGCGCCGTGGGGCGTGATCGCGGTCGGCGCCAGCCGGGCGTGGATCCGCCGGATCAGCTCGAGGTCGGCGGCGGTGTCGACGGTGAGCCGGAGGTCGCTGGCGTCGACCGCGGCCTCGACCGAGCTGGTGACGAACCAGGCAGGCTCGTGGTGGACGAGCGCGGTGACGTGCTCGCGGGTAGCCGGGGTCCGGGCCAGACGATCGAGTCGGTGGAGGGTGTCGATCCACATCGCCTCGACGTCGAGCCCGCGCGGGAAGGTGCGGCGGAAGACGTTGGCGGCGTAGTCGCACGGCCGCGGCCCGTCGAGCAGCGCGTCGACCACCTGGCCGATCACCGCGGGATCGAGCAGCGGGCAGTCGGCGGTCAGCCGGACCACGACCTCGGCGTAGAACGCGTCGGCGGCGGCGCGGTAGCGGCCGAGGACGTCGTGCGGGCTGCCGCGCCAGCACGGGACGCCGAGCCCGGCCGCGGCGGCGGCCACCGGTTCGTCGTCGGCGCCGTCGCCGGTGGCGACGATGACCTCGTCGACCGCCAGGCACGCGGCGGCGCGCTCGACCACGTGGGCCAGCATCGACGCCCGGCCGATCGTGGCCAGGACCTTGCCGGGCAGGCGCTCTGAGCCCATGCGGGCCTGGACGATCGCGCAGACCTTGGGTCGGCCCCTCATGCCGGTCATGAGCGACCGGTCCGCTCGAAGACGTGGAACGTGCAGTCGTCGTAGCCGTCGTCGGCGCCGAGCGGGCCGTGGGCCAGGCGGCGGAGCTCGGGGAAGCGGGCGGCGATCGCGGCGCCGTGGTCGCGCTTCCACAGCGCGCCGTCGTGGCCGCGGTAGGCGACCTCGATCTCGCCCGGGTGGTCGTACTCGATCGCGATCAGGTAGCGGGCGGTGACCCGGTGCAGCTCGTCGAGCGCGCCGCCGAGGTCGGCCGGGCTGATGTGGATGAGCACGCCGCTGGTGAACGCGAGATCGAAGTGCTGATCGCGGAACGGCAGCGCGAACGCGGTGCCGGGCACGATGGTCAGCGACGGATCGGCCTTGCGGGCTCGCTCGATGGCGTAGGCCTGGGGCTCGACGCCCCACACCGACGGCACGCCGGCGGCGGCGAGGTAGCGCAGGTTCCAGCCGACGTTGCAGCCGACCTCGAGCGCGCGCTCGACCTCGAGGCCGGCGAGGATCCGGCGCCAGGTCGTGATCCGCGCGGGCTTCTCGACGTCGTTGCGATCGGTGTAGTGCTGGCCGAAGCTCGACTGCCACAGCGCGAGCTGCGGGGTGGCGGCGGCGGGAGCGGGAGCGGCATCAGCGGTCGTGGGCACGGTCGAGCCTCCACAGGTAGCGGATCACCGGGCGGGGGTCGCCGCCGTCGAGGGTGAGGGACGTGACGGACGAGGGTTCGAGGGCGAAGCCGGCGGCCTCGAAGCAGGCGCGGCTGGCCCGGTTGTCGACCAGGATCTCGGCGACCACGGGGCCACCGTCGGCGGCGCAGGCCAGCGCGATCACGCGCCGGCCGAGGCCGCGGCCGCGGACCGACGAGTCGAGCACGATCGAGATCCGGCC
>JAYVSF010000401.1:0-4888 GCA_043775605.1 Myxococcales bacterium | reverse complement strand
GTGCCGAACGCGACCATCAGCATGAAGATCAGGATCCCGAACAGCACACCGACCGCGGTCAGCGCGGTCCGCAGCTTGTGCCGGGCCAGGCTGGTGATGATCTCGTGGACGCTGTCGAGGTCGAACATCAGGTGTCCCGCATCGCCTCGACCGGGCTGACCCGGGCGGCGGCGTAGGCCGGGAAGAAGCCGGCGAGCGCGCCCGACACGACCAGGATGACGTTGGCGTACAGCGCGACCTTGAAGTCGATGTGGGGGTCGCCGAAGAAGTCGCTCGACTTCGCGACGTGGGCGACCAGGCTCAGGGCCGCGACCCCGGCGACCAGGCCGAGGTAGCCGGCGGCGGCGGTGAGGAACACCGACTCTTGCAGGATGGTGCCGACGATCGAGCGCGGCGACGCGCCCAGCGCCTTGCGGATCCCGATCTCCTTGGTCCGCTCCTTGACCGTGATGAGCATGATGTTGGCGACGCCGATGACGCCGGCGATCAAGGTCGCGATCCCCATCGCGGTCACGAAGACCTCGATGATCCAGTAGATCTGCTGGAACGACTGGTACTGCTCGAGGTTGTTGCGGATCCGGATCGCCTGCGGGTCGCCGGGGTTGAAGCGCAGCCGCTCGGCCAGCTTGGCCTTGACGTCCTCGAGCAGCGCCTTGGTCTGGTCGACGCCGAGATCGCCGACGGTGAACAGCAGCGCGTTCAAGCGGTCGGCGCCGTTCCAGGCCAGCTGGGCGGTGGTGACCGGCACGTAGATCATCTTCAGCTCGCCGTCGTCGCCGCCCTTGTCGTCGAACACGCCGGCGACGTCGAATGACACTCCGCCGATCTCGAGCGACTTGCCGATGACGTCGCGCGAGTGCCAGAAGAAGTCGGCGATCGGCCAGCCGATGACCGCGACCTTGCGCTTCTCGACGATGTCGGCCTCGTTGATGAACCGGCCGGTCTCGATCAGCGTCTTCTCGAGGTAGAGGTGATCGGGGTGGACCGCGCGCAGATCGAAGTTCTGGGTCTTGGCCCCGACCCGGACCGCGAGATCGCCGCCGAACGGTCGGCCGCCGGCGCCGGGGAAGAAGCGGCCGGTGAGGTGCTCGATGCCGTCGACCTTGCGCAGGTTGCCGTAGTCGGCGTTGGTGAAGACGATGCGGCGGCCGACCGGCAGGCCCTGGTAGGGCTGGGTCATGGTGCCGCCCCAGATCCACACGCTGTTGGCGGCGTCGTCGGCGAACTGGGTCTCGGCGCCCTTGCGCAGGCCCTGGCCCATGCCGAGCAGCACGACCAGCATGAAGATGCCCCAGGCCACCGCGAACGCGGTGAGCGTGCTGCGCAGCTTGGCCCGACCCAGGGTCGACAGCACCTCCTGCCAGCGGTCGAGGGAGAA
This sequence comes from Myxococcales bacterium, assembly GCA_043775605.1. Taxonomy (GTDB): domain Bacteria; phylum Myxococcota_A; class Polyangia; order Haliangiales; family Haliangiaceae; genus UBA2376. The sequence goes on along the minus strand of JAYVSF010000401.1, from coordinate 3,510 downwards.
CATCGACGGTCCCGATCAGCCGGCCCGGGCCAGGAGGTCGGGCTCGACCCGGCCGTCGCGCAGGCGGATGACCCGCTGGGCCTGGGCGGCGACGTCGTGCTCGTGGGTCACCAGGATGACGGTGATGCCGCTGGCGTGGATCTCGCCGATCAGCGCCATGACCTCCTCGCTGGTCTTGGAGTCGAGCGCGCCGGTCGGCTCGTCGGCGAGGATGATGCGCGGCTTGGCGATCAGCGCGCGCGCGATCGCGACCCGCTGCTTCTGGCCGCCCGACATCTCGGCCGGGCGGTGCTCGGCCCAGTCGGCGAGGCCGACCCGCTCGAGGTACTGCATGGCGGTGCGGTTGCGGGCGCGGCGGCCGACGCCCTGGTAGTAGAGCGGCACCGCGACGTTCTCGAGCGCGGTCTTGAACGGCAGCAGGTTGAACGACTGGAAGACGAAGCCGATGAGCCGGTTGCGGTAGCGGGCGGCCTGGCTCTCCGACAGATCGCGGATGAGCGTGTCGCCCAGGCGGTACTCGCCGGAATCGTAGCTGTCGAGGATGCCGAGGATGTTGAGCAGGGTCGACTTGCCCGAGCCCGACGCGCCCATGATCGCCACCATCTCGCCCTCGTCGACCTCGAGGTCGACGTCGCGCAGGACGTGCAGCCGGTGCTGGCCGACGCTGTAATACTTGTTGATCCCGGTCAGGCGCAGCATCGTGGGCGGGCGGCGACGGCAGGGTCGCGGCCGATGGCGAAGACCGTAGCAGGCCGCGGGCGGGTCGGCCGCAGGTCCGCGCGACCGCCAGGGTGCGACAACTGCGACGCCTGCGACCGTGCCAGGATCAGGTGGCGAGGAGCTCGTCGAGGGCGGCGGCGACCTTGGCCGGCGTGGTCTGGGCCAGCACCGCGGTGCCGTCGGGCGTGCGCAGCTCGCACACCGGCGCGTCGGCGCAGCGATCGAGGCAGGCGCGGACGCCGATCGCGAATCGGCCCGGCTGCCGCTCCCATGTGGTCACCGCGCGATCGACGCAATCGAGGGCGCCCCAGCCCTGGCAGGTGCCGACGCAGAACACCGCCATGATCGGCGCGGTCGGCAGCTCGGTCTCGGTGGCCAGCGCGGCCGCCGCATAGTACTGGCTCGGCTCCTTGCCCTGCTCGGCCGCGAGCGCGATCACCCGGTCGGGCGTGATCGGGCCGCCCTCGGCCAGCTCCTCGACCTCGAGGCCGAGGCGGGCGAGGCGCGCGGGATCGATCTCGCGGTGAGTCGAGGACCGGGTCGGGATCTTGGAGGCCGTCGTCGTCATCGCGGGCACGCTAGCACGCGAGGGCGCGAGTCGCCGACCACGTCGCCGTCGCCGTCGCCGTCATCAGGGCGAGCGTGCTCAGGCGCGGCCGGGGACCGGCGGCAACGACACCACCGGCAGGCCGAGATCGCCGAGCAGCCGGGTCAGGTCGCCCGACAGCGCGCGGCGCGGCCGGATCGCATCGGGCGTCATCGCCGCCGCCAGCCGGATGCGGGCCTCGTGCATCCGCCACGCGACGGTGCCCTCGCTGCACTTCTGCACGACCGCGGCCTCGCCGTGTGACATGCCCTGCAGCGCGACCAGCACCACCGACGTCCGCATCTCCACCGGCAGCCCGTCGAGCGCCCGCAACAGCCGGCCGTAGGTCTGGCGCAGCTCGGCGGCGCGCGCCGGATCACCGGCGGCATCGACCGCGATCGCGAGCTCGACGCGCGGATCGTCGAACGAGTCCTCCGGGCGCCGCCCGCGATCGCGCCGGGCGTTGAGCGCGCGGTTGACCGCGATCCGGTAGACCCAGGTGAAGAACTCGCTCTTGCCCTCGAACCCGGCCAGGCCGCGGTGCGCGCTCAGGAACACCTCCTGCGCGATGTCATCCGCGTCCGACGTCGAGCCGGTCAGGTGCAGCGCCAGCGCATAGATCCGCTTGCGATACCGCCGCACGAGGTCGTCGAACGCGCGCGGGTCTCCCGCCTTCGCCAGGGCGACCAGGCGGGCGGCGGTCGCGGCTTCGCGCTGCGCAGGGGTCATCGACATCTCTTGGACGCCCGAGTCCGCCTCGAGCTTTGCACAATCTGCATGGGGACAGCGTCCGCGTCGTAACCAGGCGCGCTTGCTCGGAAACGGTGGTTCCAGGAGCCTGTTGCCCATTGCCTGGACCCGCGAGTGGATCGCTCGCCGAGGCTCGCTAGTTCATGTGGCGGCGGTCGGGGCGGGCAGGGGCGGCGAGCGAGAAGGGCGCGATGGTGGCGTCGAAGCCGGAGCCGTCGTCGCGGCGCATCTGGTAGCTGCCGTGCATGGTGCCGACCGGCGTGGTGAGGACGCAGCGCGAGGTGTACTGGAAGCGCTGGCCGGCGCCGAGGCGCGGTTGCTCGCCGATGACGCCGTCGCCGCGGACCTCCTCGACCTTGCCGGTCGCGTCGGTGATGACCCAGTGGCGCGTGCGCAGCTGCGCGGTGGCGGCGCCCTCGTTGGCGATCGCGACCGTGTAGGCGAACACGTAGCGGCCCTGGTCGGGCGCCGACTGCTCGGCGACGTAGGACGACGTCACCGTCACCCGGATGCCCTGGGTGATGGCGGTCGAGGTGGGCTCGGCGAGGACGGTCACCACCCGCACTGTGCCGCGGTCCGGTCGCGATGACAACCGGCGCCGGCGGCCGGAAGGCGGGGCGACCTACTCGCGGGTCTCGATCGGGACGTACGCGCGCTCGGTCGGGCCGGTGTAGATCTGGCGCGGGCGGCCGATCTTGGTGCCCGGATCGTCGGCGGCCTCCTTCCAGTGGGCCAGCCAGCCCGGGATGCGGCCGAGCGCGAACATCACCGTGAACATCGGCGTCGGGATGCCGATCGCGCGGTAGAGGATGCCGCTGTAGAAATCGACGTTCGGGTACAGCTTCTTCGAGATGAAGTAGTCGTCCTGCAGCGCGATCTCTTCCATGCCCTTGGCCATGTCGAGCATCGGATCCTTGACCCCGAGGTGGTCGAGCACCTCGTCGGCCATCTTCTTGAGGATCTTGGCGCGCGGGTCGAAGTTCTTGTAGACGCGGTGACCGAAGCCCATCATCCGCTGGTTGGACTTCTTGTCCTTCACCTCGGCGACGAACTTCTTGTAGTCGCCTTTGTACGGCCCGTTCGGGTCCTGGATCATCTCGAGCATCTCGAGCACGGCCTGGTTGGCGCCGCCGTGGAGCGGGCCCCACAGCGCCAGGATGCCTGCGGCGACCGCGGCGTAGACGTTGGCGTCGGAGCTGCCGACCATGCGCACCGTCGACGTCGAGCAGTTCTGCTCGTGATCGGCGTGGAGGATGAGCAGCTGGTTGAGGGCCTTGACCACGATCGGGTCGGGCTCGTACGGCTCGGCCGGGACCGCGAACATCATGTGCAGGAAGTTCGCGCAGTAGCTGAGCGAGTTCTTCGGGTACATGATCGGCTGGCCGATCGTCTTCTTGTACGAGAAGGCGGCGATGGTCCGCACCTTCGACAGGATCCGCGTCAGATGGAGCTCC
>JAYVSF010000400.1:0-5259 GCA_043775605.1 Myxococcales bacterium | reverse complement strand
GGCACCACCTACTTCCTGGCCGAGGCCTACCGCCTGACCCGTGCGGCCTGGCTGCGCGAGCCGATCGAGCGCGCGTTCGCCCACCTCGACGATCTGCTCGAGGCCAGCGAGTGCACCGGCACCTTGCCCGACGGTACCCGGTTCGCGTGCGTCGCCGATCGCGGCGAGCGCCGGCCGGTGCTGGGCTCGACCGCGCTGGCGGTGGTCGCGCTCGCCGAGTACCAGCGCGCCACCGGCGACACCCGCTACCTCGACATGACCACCCGTCTGGCCGCGTTCGTGCTGATGATGCAGCGGCCCGACGGCTCGTTCCGCCACGTCTACGATCTCGGCAAGCACGCGGCCAGCGACAAGGAGAAGCTGTTGTACTTCTCGGGCGAGGCCGCGCTGGCGATGGCGCGCATGTACGTCATCACCAGCGACGATCGCTACGCGGTATCGGCCGAGCGGGCGCTCGACTCGCTGGTCAGCAAGTACGACTCGCTGATCGGCGGCTTCATCTACGGCGAGGAGCACTGGACCTGCATCGCGTCGGAGGCGCTGTGGCCGCGGGTGCAGAAGGCCAAGTACCTCGACTTCTGCAACGGCCTGACCCGGTTCTGGGGCTCGGCCCAGGCCCGGCCCGGCGACTACCCCGACCAGCCCGACCTGGTTGGCGCCCAGATGGTCACGCCGTTCCTGATGCCGCAGAACACGCCGGCCGGCTCGCACAGCGAGGCCAGCATCTCGACCTACCTGCTCGGCCGCCACCTCGGCCGGCCCGACCCGGCGCTGCGCACCCAGATCCTGGCGACGCTCCACTACCTCTTGCGCCAGCAGATCCGGCCCGAGAGCGACTTCGCGGTGGTGGCCGCGGCCCACGGCCTCGGCGGTGTGCCCGGCAACCCGCTCGATCGCACGGTCCGCATCGACTACGTCCAGCACGTCTGCTCGGCGATGCTGCGCGGGGTCGAGCTGGCCCGCGAGGTCCCGCGATCGCCGGCCTACCCTTGACCGCGGACGTCCGAGGCCCGGCCACCGCAGCCTCGGCGGCGTGGTAGGATCGCCGGAGCGTGGCCGACACCGAGAAGAAGACCGTCATGGGGACTCCCCCGCCGTCGCGGGTGATGGCGTCGACCGGGCCGACCGGCACCGAGCCGCCTGCCGTGACACCGCCGCCGCTCGCGGTCGCGACCCCGGCGCCCGCGCCCGGCTGGAACGACAACACCCGGCCCGGGGACGTCTCGGGCTCGCCGCAGCAGGCGCCGGCCTACACCCCGCCGGTCGACGCGCTGGTCGGGCAGACCCTGGGCGGTCGCTACCTGATCAAGAAAAAGCTGGGCGAGGGCGGCATGGGCGCGGTGTACCTCGCGCTCCACGTCGTCCTCGAGAAGCAGATGGCGCTCAAGGTCCTGCACGGCGAGTTCTGCCGCAAGCCGGACCTGGTCGAGCGCTTCATGCAGGAGGCCAAGGCCGCCTCGCGCATCCGCCACGAGAACGTCATCGACATCTCCGACTTCGGCTCGACCCCCGACGGCCAGGTGTTCTTCGCGATGGAGCTGTTGTCCGGCCACGATCTCCACGAGGAGATCGCCCGGGCCCGGCTGTCGCACACCAAGCTGCCGTGGGAGCGCGCCCGCAAGATCTTCCTGCAGATCTGCTCGGCGCTGTCAGCGGCCCACGCCCAGGGCATCGTCCACCGAGACCTCAAGCCCGAGAACATCTACCTGGTCGAGTGGCTCGGTCACAAGGACTTCGTCAAGCTGCTCGACTTCGGCATCGCCAAGCTGACCGACGTGCCCGAGGGCGAGCGCAAGCTGACCCGCACCGGCATGCTCTTCGGCACGCCCGAGTACATGTCGCCCGAGCAAGCCCGCGGCGAGAACGTCGACCACCGCGTCGACATCTACGCAATGGGCTGCATCCTGTTCCAGCTCGTCACCACCCGCGTGCCCTTCGAAGCCGAGAACTTCATGGGCATCCTCAGCCTGCACCTCACCGAGCCACCGCCGCCGATCGGCGACGCGATCCTCGACGAGGTCGCCGCGCCGTACGGGGTCGAGGACATCGTCGCCAAGGCCCTGGCCAAGAACCGCGAGGATCGCTGGCAGACCATCGACGAGATGGCCAACGCGATCCGCGCGCTGCACGGCGAGGACGCCCAGCCGGTCGCCGACGTCAAGGTGCCGCTCGCGACCACGGCGCCGCGCACCACCTCGGCGGGCCCGGCTACCTCCGGCAGCCGCCAGCGGACCCAATGGAAGGGCAACCTGCAGATCCCGACCGAGGAGGTCGGGGCGCCGGCGGCGTCGAGGTCGCGCTGGCCGTGGTTGATCGGCGCGGTGCTGGTGGCCGGCGCCGCCGGGGCCACCGCGTTCCTGATGATCGGCGGCAAGCCGCGCACCACCACCACGGTCGCGCCCGGTCCGGGCACCGCGGGACTGCCGGGGCCTGGCTCCGACGTCACGCCGCTGCCGGCGCGGGTCACGATCAGCCTCGACAGCGAGCCGCGCGGCGCCGAGATCTACGACGACAGCATGCGCCTGATCGGGCCCACGCCGTTCGAGTTCGAGTTGCCGGGCGGCCGCGATCCGCGTCGGTTCACGCTCAAGCTGGCCGGCTTCGGCGGCAAGATGATCGAGCTCATCCCCGACGAGGACGTCGAGTACAAGGCGATGCTGAAGAAGCTCGATGGCACCAGCGCCGGCAGCGCGGTGGTCGCGGTCGCGCCGGAGATCGAGGTGGTGCCGCAGAAGTCGCGGCACACGAGCAAGCCGATCGGGCCCGGCTCGGGTCCTGGATCCGGTCCGGGCACGGCCGCGGGCTCGGGTCCTGGCAGCGAGACCCCGACCGTGGGTCCCGAGGGTCCGACGACCATGCCCGACAAGCTCGAGGTCCCGGTGGTCAAGCCCGACCACCCGGTCAAGCCCGATCACCCGGTCAAGCCCGACAAGCTCGAGGTCCCGGTGATCAAGCCCGACCTCCCGGTGATCAAGCCCGACGCCGGCAAGCCCGACGACACCCCGATCAAGATCAAGGATCCGTTCGCGACCGGGGCCGGCGGCGGCGGGCCCGCGACCACGCCGTGACCGCGACGTCCGCGATCGGCGCGACCGGCGGCGCTGTCCGGTCGCCGGACGGGCCCCATCCCGCGCTGGTGCCGGGCCCTGGCGCGCCCGCGCTGCTCCTGGGCCGAGCCGCGGTCGGAGCGATCCGACGGGGCGCGACCACCGGCGGTGGCCCGGCGGTCGAGATCGCCTACGATGTCCAGGGTAGGGGCACGCCGCTGGTGCTGATCATGGGCATCGGCGCCCAGCGCATCTTCTGGGACCTGCGGCTGTGCGCCGAGCTGGTCCGCGCCGGCTTCCAGGTCATCCGCTTCGATCATCGCGACCTCGGTGAGTCGACCCGGCTCGATCACCTACCGGCGCCACGGCCCGGACGCATGCTTGGCCGCTTCCTGTTCGGCCTGCGGGTGCCGGCGCCGTACGATCTCTCGGACATGGCGGCCGACGTCGTCGGCCTGCTCGATCACCTCGGCCACGCCCGCGCCCACCTCGCCGGCGCGTCGATGGGCGGCATGGTCGCCCAGCACCTGGCGATCGAGTACCCGACCCGGGTCGCGTCGCTGACGTCGATCATGTCGACGACCGGGGCCCGCAGCTTCGGCCTCCGGGCCCGACCGTCGGCGCTGCGCGCGCTCCTGGCCAAGCCGCCGCGCTCGGCCGACGAGGCCGGCGAGCACATGGTCCGGACCTTCGCCATCATCGGCGGCGAACGCCTGCCGTCAGACCGCGACGCCTTGCGGGCGATCGGTCGGGCGGCCTACGAGCGCGGGATGTCACCGCGCGGGTTCGCCCGCCACTTCGCCGCGATCCTGTCGTCCGGCGACCGGACAAAGCGGCTGGCCACGGTCCGGGCCCCGACCCTGGTCTTCCACGGCGCCCGCGATCCGCTGATCCCGCTGGCCGCCGGCCGCGCCACCGCCCGCGCCGTCGCCGGCGCCACGCTCGCGATCGAGCCCGAGATGGGCCACCACATGCCGCCGGCGGTGTGGCCGCGGCTGGTCGCCGCCATCGCCGCCAACGCCGCGCGCGTCGTTCGTTCCTGAGTGGGCCGGCTCGCCGCGCCGGTCAGTGCGAGACCTGGCTCGCCGCTCGCTCGCACGCGCCCGGCCAGCCCTGCGCGCAGGCGCGGGCGTAGAGCGCGGCCGGGGTCGTGTCCGGCACCGACCACAGCCGGCTGCCGCGCAGGACGATCGGCAGATCGGCCAGGGCCGGCTCAGACCGCGCGAACGTGGGGTGCGCCTGGCCGGCCATCGCGGCGTTGCGACACGCCGGCTCGAAGCCGCGGGCGCAGCCGGTGTCGAACGCCTCCGCCCGCTGCGCGCTGGACATGGGCGCGTCGTGCCCCCACGACGACCGGGCGCCGTAGATCGCGGCCTCGTTGCAGGCCCAGCCCGAGCCGACGCCGCACATCTGCTGGTCGACCACCGCCACGTACGCGCACGCGCGCTCGCTGCCGCGGTCGCACGCCGCGATCCAGTACGGCCACCACTGGCCGGGGTGGCGATCGCCGACGCCGCGGACGAGGCTCAGGATGACGAACGTGGTCGCCCAGATCGACGTGTACGCCAGGTTGCGCCAGCGCGGCGCCAGCGATCGGCCGAGCCGTTCGGGGTTGATGAACGCGAGCCGGGGCGAGCGCGCGGCCCGGTCGAGAAACCGGACCGACAGGTTCATCAGCGGGACCTGCAGCAGCTTGTCGTAGAAGGACGCGACGCCGCCCATCTGCAGCATCCAGTACAGCGCGACGGTGGTGAGGCCGTACATGGCGCCGAACGCCAGCCGGCCCAGCTCGGTCTTCGGCGACGTCGACGGATCGGTGATGAGCAGGTGCATGCCGAGGAAGACCGGCACCGGGATGTCGCAGTCAAAGAAGAAGTAGGTGCCCGTCACAGAGCGGTAGGCGAGGCCGAACAGGTAGGTGGTCAGCACCGCCGACACCGTCATCGACGACACCCCGAACACGAGCTGGCCGGGCAGGGCGACCAGGAACAGCAGCAGGTACATGTGTGGCGGGCCGGCCTGGCTGTTGGCGATCAGCTCGCCGTGGGTGATGCCGGTGCTGGCGGTGACGATCAGCGCGATCGAGGCGATCGCCAGCGGGAACGACGACGGGGTGAAGATGTGGACCTGGCGGCCATCGCGGTTCCAGCGGATCAGGTCCTTGGCCGCGAACCCGATCGCGATGATCACGAACTGGAGGAAGAACCACTCC
>JAYVSF010000399.1:0-5058 GCA_043775605.1 Myxococcales bacterium | reverse complement strand
AGGACGACGTCAAGATCCTGCCGAACGCGGTGTTCGCGCGGATCGACACGCTCGGTTCGCCGCGCCTGGTCGAGTACTGGGAGAAGGATCCGTGCGAGCCCGAGCCGCCGCAGATGGACTACGCGATGGCGCCGGGGGCCAGCGCCAAGGGCGAGATGGCGGCGATGGACGTCAAGAAGGGCGACTTCGGCGTCACGATCGAGGCGAAGTTCGAGGTCGGCGAGTACCAGATCGTCATCCTGTCGGCGAAGGACGCCGCCGGGCTCGACGGCTGGCTGCGGTCCGAGAAGTACCAGATCCCGCCGGGCGCCGAGCCGTTCCTGCGGCCGTACGTCGAGAGCGGGATGAAGTTCTTCGTCGCCAAGGTCGACCCGACCAAGGTGACGTTCGACGCCGACAAGCGGGCCAAGCTGTCGCCGCTGCGGTTTCACTACGACACCGACGAGTTCGTGCTGCCGATCCGGCTCGGCTTGACCAACTCGAGCGGGACCCAGGATCTGATCGTCGACATCCTGGCGCCCAACCAGCGCTACGACGTCGCGAACTACGCCAACGTCACGATCCCGACCAACCTCGACGTCAAGGACAGCGTGCGCGACAAGTTCGGCGAGTTCTATGCCGCGCTGTTCGACCGCACGATCGAGAAGAACCCGGGCGCGGTGGTGACCGAGTACGCGTGGACCGCGGGCAGCTGCGATCCGTGTCCGGGGCCGACCCTCGACGGCAGCGACCTCGCGACCCTCGGCGGCGACGTCCTCGGTGCGCCGATCCAGCCGTACGACGCGGTCCTGACCCGGCTGCACGCGCGCTACGGCAAGGACATCAAGGACGACCTGGTGTTCAAGGCGGCGCCGCCGATCGTCGGCGGTCGCGAGTTCCTGCAGGCCGGCGGCAAGCTCGAGGAGCGGTCGCGGCCCGACTCGCAGAACAACTTCCAGGCCCGCTACGCGATCCGCCACGAGTGGACCGGGCCCATCACCTGCGCGGCGCCGATCCGCAGGCGCTGGGGCGGGCCGCCGTCGGGCGCGCAGGGCGGCGGCATCAAGGCCGCGCAGGACCTGGCGTTCGTGACCCGCGGCAAGGCCGCGCTGCCGGAGCTGGTACGGCAGGACATCCCCGAGATCGACGTCAAGATGGCGCCCGTTGGTGCCGCACCCACCCCGGCGCCGGCCCAGGCTCCGCAGACCAAGCCGCCGGTTCGTGCGTCGCAGGCCAAGAAGACCGGCTGCGGCTGCGACACCGGCGCCGCCAACACGCCGGGCGGGCTGGTCCTCGCGCTCGGCGTGCTCGGCCTGTTGTTGCGCAACCGCACCCCTCGCGCTGGAGGCACGACCCGATGAAGCCCACGATCTGGATGACGGCGGCGATCCTGGCGGCGACCGCGCTCGCCGCGGCGCCACGGGCCGAGGCGTTCTGCGGCTTCTACATCGACACCGGCGGCGCCAAGCTGACCAACGACGCGACGCAGGTGGTGCTGATGCGCAAGGGCACGCGCACGGTGCTGTCGATGCAGAACAACTACAAGGGGCCGGCCGAGGACTTCGCGATGGTGGTGCCGGTGCCGGTGGTGCTGCAGGAGGCCGACGTCAAGACCCTGCCCAAGGACGTGTTCGCGCGGGTCGAGGCCATGGGCGCGCCGCGGCTGGTCGAGTACTGGGAGCAGGACCCGTGCGCGCCGCCGTACCGCGAGGAGGAAGGCCGGATGTACGGCGTGGGTCGGGGCCGGGGCGCGGCGGTCACGGAGGACGATGAGGACGCCAAGGACCTCGGGGTCACGATCGAGGCCAAGTTCGTGGTCGGCGAGTACCAGATCCTGATCCTGTCGGCCAAGGACGCGACCGGGTTGGAGACCTGGCTGCGGCGCGAGAAGTACCAGATCCCGCCGGGCGCCGAGCCACTGCTGCGGCCGTACGTCGAGGCCGGGATGAAGTTCTTCGTCGCGAAGGTCGACCCCAAGAAGGTGACGTTCGACGCCGATCACCGGGCGGCGCTGTCACCGCTGCGGTTCCACTACGACTCCGACGAGTTCGCGCTGCCGATCCGGCTGGGGCTGGCCAACTCGAGCGGCACGCAGGATCTGATCGTGAGCATCCTGGCGCCCGACCAGCGCTACGAGAGCGCGAACCTGCCCAACGTCACGGTCCCGACCAACCTCGACGTCCGCGACGCGGTGCGCGGCGACTTCGGCGCGTTCTACGCGGCGCTGTTCGACCGCACGCTGGCGAAGAACCCGGGCGCGGTGGTGACCGAGTACGCGTGGCAGGCGACGACCTGCGATCCGTGCCCGGGGCCGAACCTCGGTGGCAACGACTTCACGCTGCTCGGCGCCGATGTCCTCGACGGGCCGGCCGGCAAGCCGAGCGCGTACGGCGGCTGGGACTTCGTACTCACGCGCCTGCACGCGCGCTACGGCAAGGAGCTCAAGGACGACCTGGTGTTCAAGGCGGCGCCGCCGATCGTCGGCGGCCGCGAGTTCCTGCAGGACAACGGCAAGCTCGAGGAGCGGTCGCGGCCGAGCGACACCAACAACTTCCAGGCCCGCTACGTGATCCGCCACTGGTGGACCGGGCGCATCGCCTGCGCGGCGCCGCGGCGCGGGATCTGGGGCGGGCCTCCCGGCGGTGGCATCGCCCGGCCGATCGCGGCGACCAACCTGGCGTTCGCGCGCCGGGGCGGGACCTCGCTGCCGCGGCTGGTGGTCAAGAACATCCCGGAGCTCGGCGTCCGGGCCTACCGCAAGAAGCCGAAGCCGCGGCCGCGCCCGGTGGTCCCCGCCGGCCCGCCGGTCGAGGCACCGGATCCAGGGGCGGCGGCAGGTCGGCACTAGCGAGCCTTGGCGAGCGATCTACAATGACTCTGGGTGTGCGGGGTCACGAGGGAAGTTCGGGGTCTGCCTTCCTCCGTCGACCCGAGCAATGCGGTACAGGTTCCTGGTCGGGGACGCTGGCGAGAAGCCGGCCTGAGCCGGATCGCCGGCTCGTCCGTTGAACCATCGTCTGTCGACCACGAGGTGCTCGTCTTGTCCTGTCGCCGCACGCATTCCTGGATCGTCGCCGTGCTCGCCGTGGTCGCCGCCGTCGCGGTGACTGGCGGCTGCCGGGCCCGCGAGCGTTCGCACCAGGTGCCTGCCAGCTGGCTGCCGCGGCCGCTGCCGCTCGCGCTGGAGGCGTCGCTGCCGCGGGCCCCGGGCGGCTTCGCCCCGTCGCTGATGGCGATCGCGGCGCCGGTCTCGACCGCGCCCGACCGCGAGCGCACCGACGGCGATCTGCTGGCCGACATCGACACCTGCGACACCTGCCACCCCGACGCCACCACGCAGTGGCGATCGAGCATCCACTCGTTCGCCTCGTTCGGAAATCCGATCTACCGGACCAACGTCGAGCTGGCCCGTCGCGAGCTCGGCAAGGACGCCAGCCAGCACTGCGGCGGCTGTCACGACGTCCCGCTCGAGATCGACGGCGCGATGAAGGCCGACATCGCGGCCGACGATCTGCGCGCCCACACCGGGGTCTCGTGCCGCGTGTGTCACGGCATCCGCTCGGCGACCGTCGACGGCAACGGTAGCTACGTGCTGGCCGCCGAGCCGCTGTACTCGCCCAACGTCGACGATCCGGCCTCGGTCGAGCGCCACAAGCGCGAGGTCGGGGTCACCGCGCTCGGCAACGACCTGTGCCTGAGCTGTCACCGCGGCTTCCTGTCGCCGGACCTCGGCATGTCGGTCCACCTGTCGGGCATCGACGAGCCGACCGCGTGGCGCAGCTCGGCCTACGCCGGCAACGGGGCGGGCCGGGTCGACAAGGTCGAACCCAAGGGCTGCGTCGACTGCCACATGCCCGAGGTCGCGGTCGGGCCCAACGAGTCCGGCGGTGGCGCCGATCGCAAGCTGAAGGGCCACTACTTCGCCGGCGGCCACACCTGGATGGCGGCGATGCGCAAGGATCCTGGCCAGCTCGCCCGCCTGCAGCAGATGCTGGTCGGCGCGGCGTCGATCGACATTGCGGGTGCGATCGTGCCCGCCTCTGCCGGCGGCGACGGCACGATCACCCTCGGCGGGCGCTGGCACCTGCCGGCCGACGGCGCGCCGGTGGTGGCCGGCAAGCGGCTCGCGTTCGACGTCGTGATCCGCAACCTCCTGGTCGGCCATCGCTTCCCGGGCGGGGTCACCGATGCGCAGGACACCTGGATCGAGATCGAGGTCGACGACGCCCGCGGTCGCCGGCTGGCCAGCTCGGGCCTGGCCCACGAGGCCGACGCCCACGATCAGGAGGCCCACGTGCTGCGGGCCTACCCGGTCGACGACTCGAGCACGCCGCTCGAGGAGCACGAGCTACCGCGGTTCCGCGCGGTGATCGCCAACCACACGATCGCACCGCGCGACGCCCAGGCGGTCCGCTACACCGTCGACGTGCCGGCCCGGGTCGCGCTGCCGCTCGCGGTCCACGCGCGCCTGCGCCACCGCAGCCGCAACCTGATCTTCCAGGCCGCGGTCTGCACCGCCGGTCGATCGAAGGTCGGCGCCGCCTTCCTGCGCCAGGCCAAGGAGATCCGCGACATGGTCATCGATCCGTGCGCCGCCCAGCCGATCACGGAGATCGCTGCGACCACGGTGTGGATGGGCACCGACTGGGAGGCCGCCGCCGCGCGCGGTCACCACGGCGTGCCGCGTCCGGCGTGGGAGCGCAGCTACGAGCACGGCCTCGGCCTGCTCGGCGTGATCACCGAGCGGCTCGACGAGCCGCGCGAGGTGCTCGAGCACGCGCTGGCGCTCCTGCCCGACGAGGCCGCGAGCGCGCGACCGCGGGCGATGGTGTTGATCCAGCTGGCCGCGGTCGCCGGTCGTCAGGGCCGGACCGTCGACGCGCTGGCGCTGGTCGAGCGGGCCCGCGCGCTCCTGCCGACGCCGGGGCCGGCGGTGCTCGACGCGGTCGCCACCGACGCGCTGGCCCGGGTCTGGCACTGGGCCGAGGCCGCGCCGCACGCCCGCACCGTGGTCGCGCGCGCGCCGGGCAACACCGCGGCCTGGGTCATGCTGGCCCGCGTGCTCGGCAGCCTGCACGA
>JAYVSF010000398.1:0-5523 GCA_043775605.1 Myxococcales bacterium | reverse complement strand
GACGTCGAGGTTGCCGGTCAGGACAACGCTGGCGTCGGAGGCCACCTTGCGCGTTCCGCGGCTGAACTCGCCGCTCTCCATGTAGTCCTTGAGCGTGGCCACGACCTCCTTGTCCGGAAAGGTCGTGGCGGCGATCTCGTCGAACACGACGACCTTGCGCGTGCCGAGGATCCCGACCCGCTGGGTCATCTTGTTGACGAACAACGTCGCGGGCGATGGCCGGCCGCCCGAGATCGTGAACACCGACGGCGACACGTTGCGCAGCAGGAAGGTCTTGCCGGTGCCGCGTGGGCCGAGCTCGATGAGGTTGACGTTGCGCTCGACCAGCGGCACGAGGCGAGCGAGCAGGAGCCACTGCTGCCGGATGGTCAGGCCGTCGGCCTCGTAACCGGCGCTGCGCAACAAGAGCCGGGTCCACTCTTCGGTGGTGAAGTGGGCGCGGCCGTCCTTGTAGCCCTTCACGTCTGCGCGGGTGAGCTGGAATGGCGTGAAGTCGGCGACCCCGAGGCGAGGCACACGGCTCGCGTCGTAGGTGATCGTCACGGTGCCCCACAGCCCGCCGTTGAGCATCGGCTCGAAGCGGTCGACCAAGCCAGCGTCGATGGCCAGCGTCTCGTTGTGCAGACAGTTGAGCCGTCCCCACGGCCGGCCGGCGCTCAGATCGATCTCGGCCTCGAGCTGATCGATGACGACGTACGAGCCGTCCCGCAGGAGCCGGCTCTTGATGATCTCCTTCTGGTCGGCCTCGGGGATGCGGCCCTTGATGCGCTCCTTGATCGCCGCCACGCCCTCCTGCTCTAGACCAGGTTTGACGTACTTGGCGATCAGGTACTCGCTGACGTAGCGCGGCAGGCGCGCGAAGGCCTCCTCGTTGGCGAGGCGCTTGTCGACGACGCGATCACCGTAGACGTGGCGGGCGTGATCGGCGTCGTGAGCGATGGCGGCGGTGGTCATGGTTCACTCCGGCCCGAACAGGGCATCGAGCGCTGGGTTGGTACGGACGCCGCCGGCCTCGACCGGCGCGTCGACGGGGGGCTTGGCCGACTGCTCGGTGACCTCTTCGTCGGGCCACGTCGCCGCGGCGGCATCGGGCGCGGGCGGGACACCGGGCGGCGGCGGCGGCGGCGGCGAGGCCGACACGCCGAGGTCGGTCGCGTACACGGTGAGCAACTCCTCCAGCTCGGCGGTGGTCGGCGTGAGCGCGCGGACGTCGTCGAGTAACCCGCGCCGCTGCTCCGCCGGCAGCCCGGTGCGCAGGGCGGTGACGACCGCGTTGAGGTCGCCGTGGCCGGACGCGTACTGGTGCGCCAGGGCCCGCAGGCGAACCTGGTCCGCCGCGCCGAGCGTGAGTCCGCGTGACGCGAGATCGACCGCGTAGCGTCGGGTGCCCTCGTCGGGCGGACGCACCGCCGCCGACACCAGCGTGAGGAACTGGAGCTTGATCGCGGCCAGCTCGAACGGCTTCACCGGTGGGGGCATTGGGTCGGGCCGGAAAGGCTGGGCGTGGCCGTTGCCGGTCGGCTGTGGGCGCGGGTGAGGAGGAACGGGCTGCCAGTCCGGCGGCGGCGACCGCACCTCGGGTCCCGACACACCGCCACGGGCGCGCACGGTGACGCGCTGCCCGATGCCGGGGGAACGGGTCATGGCCCCAAGGTCCGGCTCGGTGACGTACGCGAAGTTCGCGAGCACTCGGGCGAGGTCACTGACCGCGCGCAGGGTCAGACGCTGGTCCGCTCGGAAGCGACCGAGTCGGTTGACGAGGGTCTTCACCAGCAAGTTCGTCCGTTCCTTGCCCCCCATGTGCCGCGTGATCCACACATGGAAGTCCGTCTCGAGGGAACGTCGCCCGTCGGCATCCTCCGGCTCCTCGAGATACTTGTTGCCGTCGTCGGCGTCATCCTCGACGTAGGCGAGGTCGTCGTCTGGGCCGTCCTCATCCTCGTCTTCGTCGCCGGCCTCCTCGTCCTCTTCGTCCTCCTCCTCGTCGCTGCCGGTGGCCCAGAATCGGATCGGCGAGTCCGGCCCCACCGGGCTCTCACCGTCCTGGCTCGGGTCGTAGCCCTCCTCGCCGAACACCAGCTCCATCATCGCCACGAGGTGGTCACGGCTGGCGCGGCCCAGCCCATAGAGCTGTCCCTCGAGCCCGTGATCGCCGGTGTACGTGTACTGCCCGAGCGCATCGGCCATCTCCTTCTTGTGCAGCTCGGGCACCAGCCAGTCGAGATTGCCGCGCAACGACCGGGCGAGGCGCGTCCGCTTGTCATGCTGATCACCGCCGGTCGTCAGGCCTCGCTTCTCGCAGAGGTCCCGCAACCGGGCCGCCGGAACGCATTCGAGGATCGCGCGGATGTCGCTTGCCATGGACGGTACTCCTCGTCGGGAGACGGGACGGGGGACGAGCAGTCGGCTCGCGCTACACGGCGAGAGACGCGATGGGAAAGGAGATGTCCGCTTCCACCAACATCCTTGCCGCCGGGGACTGCGGCAGGAAGAAGATCTCGCCGCGCGGCGGCGACGCGATCCACACCCACCGTCGGACGTTGACCCGGGGGTACTCACGCGACAGTAGAGCCTCGGCCCACGCCTTCTTCGCGATCATCTTGGGGACGTCCTCGGCGACGGCGTGGTGGACCTCGATGGCGATGGCGTCCACGGTCGGCGTCGCCGACGAATGCTGCGACGTGCCGCCCGCGCGCATCGTGAACACGTAATCCCAGCGCTCGACCTGGTCCTCGAGGTCCCGGCGCGCGCGATCAAGAGGGACGCCGCAGGCCACGGCGGCTCCTCCTGTGACGCATCCCTTGTGCTCGGTCTCCAGCACCTCGATACCCGCCCGTGCGAACGCGGCGAGCGCGGAACCCTCGAAGCACCCGCACAGCGCGTGGGCAGGATGGCGGCGGGTCCGGGCCTTGGCGGCTCGGGTCATCGCTCGTCGCTCCGAGCCTTCGACAGCGTGGCCGACACCTTGGCCGCGAAGCCGGTGAGGCCGCCCCACTCCCATTCACTCGTGCCGGTCGCGCCTGGATTCAGCTGGCTGATATCGGTCGAGACCACGCGTCCGTCCGGGTTGTGCTGGAGATGGATGACGGCGTACTCGCGCTTGAGCGCGCCGGCTGCGGTCTCCAACACGTACTTGTTGCCGGTGGGCAGCCCCATCATGCGGCACAGGTGCGTCGACGCGTTCTTGAACCGCTTGAGACGATTCATGCCCCAGATCGCCTCGAGGACGGTCGGCGAATGGGTGGACAGCGCGACCTTGTAGCCGCGCGCGAGCAAATCGAGCACCACCGCCATGACCGCGACGATCGCTTTGGGGTGAAGGCCCATCTCGGGCTCCTCGATGATGGCCCACTGGATCTCCCTGCGCTTGGGCGCGTTGCCCGCCGGCAGGAGATGGTAGAGGCCCAGGAGCAGCGGCATGAACTCACGCTGCCCGGCCGTCCACGCCATGTAGGGCAGGCGCGCTTCGCCGCCGCCGTACTCGAGGACGAAGCGCTTGCGCATCCCGTCGGCGTCCATCTTGAGCTCGGCGCCGTGGAAGATGGCATCGTCGATCAGGTGCCGAAACGCCTCCTTCAGCCGCCGCCCGTGGGGGAAGATCGTCGACAGTCCGACTCGCCCGAGGTTGAGCGCGGTCAGGAGCTCCTCGCTGAAGCGGCGGGCGACGTAGGGCGTCTCAATCTGGTACTGCGTGAACGGTCGGGGCCAGCCGTCGGAGATGGCGAGCGTCCGATGGGCGGGGATATAGAAGACCGAGTCCTCACCCTCACGTGCGCGCGCCTCCACGACGTCCTTCAGCGTGATTCGATCGCCGCCATACGCGATCTCGGTGGCCGCGCTCCAGCTCTTGTCGAACCCTCCGCCGAAGTAGAGCGAGCAGTACTCGGCCGGGCTCTCCCAGCGAAAACCGTGGCTCTTGAACGAGTGCATGATCCGATTGCGATCGGCGGCCAGCTTCAGCAGCTCGAGCACGAGGCTCTTGCCGGTGGCCTGGGGCCCGACCAGGACGATGAGGTCGGCCGCCGGGATCTCGACGTTCTCGAGCTGGGCGAAGTTTTTCACCGAGAGGAGCAGCGGCGCCGACCGTCGGGTCGCGTCGTGTCCGTAGCCGGCCGCATGCTCCTTCGCGCGGGACCTTCGCGGCCCCTTCTGGCCCGCGGCGTACTTCCGCGGTCGCGTCGCGCGCGCGCCGAGCTGGTTGGGCATGCTGCCTTGCTTTCTCCTCTTTGACCCGCGAGGGCGCCTGGGTGCGGCCGGACGCTCACGCTTCGCCGGATCCTTGACCACGGCCGCCTGGCGATCTCGCGCGAAGGGGATGATTGGAAACTGCACGCCGGCCACCTTCCGAGGCTGTCCGTTCGCGTCCCCGGCCAGCACCTCCCACCAGTTGCGACGGGTCGCCACGCCGCGCTCCTTCCAGCGCGCCATGATCCCATCGATCTGGCTGGCAACGGCCTCGTGGCCATTCTCTCGGAGCCAGGTTCTGACATCGGGTTCCATGACGTTGCTCCTGAGACTACGCGGTCGGTCTGTCGGCGCGCCCGAGGCGCCGCGCGACGGTCCGGTGGCGGTCATCGCTTCCGTCCCGGGGGCTTCGGGGGCGACGCGAGGCGCTTGACGGCGGGGGCGGACAGGAGCGAGCGCATCTGGGTGATGGCGATGGCGTTGAGCTGCGCGACACGGTCGGGCGCAGGCAGGCCCTGGTGGATCAGCACGGCGTTGAGGCTCTCGAGGTTGGACAGCACGACGAGCTGCTCGAGGGTCGCGTGATCGCGCAGGTTGCCGGCGGCGGCGGGGTTGGCCTTGCGCCAGACGGCGGCGGTCGTGCCGAACAGGGCGACGTTGAGCAGGTCGGCCTCCGAGGCGTACACGAACTGGGTCTGGGGCCGGGTCAGCTCCGCCGGGATCAGGCGCGCCTGGATCGCGTCGGTGTGGATCCGATAGTTCACCTTGGCGAGCGTGCGCTGGAAGCTCCACTCGCGCGAGAACCGGTGGGCCTCCTCCTCCTTGAGACGGCGGAACTCCTTGACGAGGTAGACCTTGAACTCCGGGCTGATCCACATCGCGAACTCGAACGCGATGTCGGGATGCGCATAGGTTCCGCCGTAGCGCCCCGCGGTGGCGCGGAGGCCGATGGCGCCGGTGCTATCGACCCACTCCTTGACGCTCAACTTGTAGCTGTTCAGGCCAGCCTGACTTCTAATTGTGGCGAATTCGCCATAATTAAACGCCGGGTTGTGGACGCGCTCCCACACGCCGAGGAACTCGACGGTGTTGCGATTGCGCAGCCAGTCGGAGATGAAGAAGTCGCCGTCCTTCGCCTTGAGCATGTCGGTCAGCGAGATGAAGTCCTGGTCGTCGCGGGTCGTGACTCCGACGGTGGCGCCCTGGACGACGATGCTGCGGGCCTTGCGGTCGGTCATGGCTTCCCCGGGACGGCGGTGAGCAAGGCGGGGGCGGCGTCCGACTCCGATTCCAATTCCCTCGAATTCGAGGGAGTTGAAACCAGGGAAACCAGGGCCT
>JAYVSF010000397.1:0-7626 GCA_043775605.1 Myxococcales bacterium | reverse complement strand
ATCGTCTCGATGCTCACCAAGATGATTGGATGAGCCGCCTACGCCGACGCCTACGCTTACGCCTACGCCGGATCAACACAGCCGAACTCTGGGGTTAGTCGAGGCACACGCGGGTGGCGAGCCAGATGTCGTAGACGCCAAGCCCGCCCGCGCGGGTCGACAGGAAGTACAGCTCGGTTCCGTCGGCGGAGATCTCGGCGTCTTCTTGATCCGAGCCGGTATCGATGTCGGCGAGCACGCCGCCCGACACCCAGGTCGCATGCGTCGACGTGTCAGGACGGGTCGCGCGGTAGACGTTCGGGCCGTTCGCGTAGTTCGTGAAGAACATCTCGACGCCGATGGCAGACAGCGACACGAAGCCCTCCCCGTCGGTGGTGTTCAGCGCGCTCAACGACTGCGCACCGATGAACGGCGCCGCGCGATCAGCTCGCGTCGTGTAGAACATGTCGCCGCCCATGCCGGCAACGTTTGCATAGAAGTGCAGCGTGAGCCCATCGCGCGACAGCTCGGGCCCTTGCGGGGAGGTGAACGGGCTCGAGTCGCCGATCATCAACGTGACGGGCGGCCACGGATCGCTGACGCTGCCGCGTGTCGAGTGATAGACCGCGTACTCGCCGTAGAACAGCTCGAGCTCGTCACCGCTGATCTCGACGTTTCCCTCCTCGTTGCCGACGAGCTCGAGCTCGACAACCTTGGTCGGGGTGCCCCAGGGCGCTCCGATGGCAGCGCGCCTCGAGACGTAGATGTCCTGATCACCGTCGACGTAAGACCCGAAGTAGATCGAGAGCCCGTCGTTGGTGAGTGATGGCGACGTCTCGGCCATGCTGCTGTTGAGCACCGTCATCGGGGCGGCGGGGCCGAATGCGCTGAACGTCATGCACTGCGGTGGTGGTGCATCGACCTCGGAGCCATCGGGCGCGTCGCTCGCGTCGCCGTTCGGATCAAAGGCCACGCGGCCGCACCCGGCGAGCAACACCATCGCGAGACGCATCGCGTGATCGTGGCACGGATCGAGGACCGCCCGCTAAATCGACTACGATGCGTCTTCGAGGAACGTCGGATCTTCGAGCTCGAAGCTCGGCGCTTCAGGCGCTGTGTGCTCGACGTCGAACGCCTGGTGGTGATGGCGCGGGCGCGGCTCGGTGCCGCGAGCGGAGCGCGGGCGCGAGAGCGGTGCGGGCGTGGTGCGCGGGCGGCGCAGCTTGACCGGCGTGATCGGCGGGATCTGCCTCGCATTGCGGGCGGGAACGGCAGGAATCTCGATGGACCTACGCTCGGCATTCGGTTCGCTGCGCGCTCCGGCAGAGCCGGGACTTGCCGCGTGCTGCGCGAACGGATCCGGGATCGAGGGTAGCGAGCGAGCGGGGCTGAATGCGGCTTGTGCGGGGTCGAACACCGGCATCCCGGGCATCGCGACCGGGCCAGCGGCGACGGGCATCGGGATGATGCGGGAGACCATGGTGATCCGGCGATTGACGGGGATCGGCCCGAGCACCACGAACACGATACCCGTCGCGACCGCGCCGGCGGCCAGACACAGGAGGAGGACGAGGGTTCCGATCACGGGTAGGCTCACTGCAATTTTCGAGCTTGCCGGGCACCTCCGGGAAGGTCGCGATTTGCTTGGGCGTATCCGAAGGGGATCGCCGTCCGCCCCGTGGGCTAAACTCCCCTAGCCGGCGTCCCCTGTCACCACCGTAAAATCCTGTGACCGCGGGGCCTTAGTTGCCCACCGCTCCCGGGGCGGGCTAGCGTCGCGGACATGCGCAGGACGATCGCCTCGCTGCTCGTTCTGTGTGCCGCAGCAACCAGCGCCGCGGCGGACGATGAAGCCGACCCGGCAGCGGGCGCCGCCTCTGCAGGCCGGCCCGCCGAGAAGGGCACGTTCGGCGTGGGCATCGTCCTGGGCGAGCCGACCGGCCTGTGCGCCAAGCTGTACTTGAGCGACGACACCGCGATCCAGGGCGCGCTCGGCTTCAACTTCTACGGCAGTGGCATCCAGGCCAACGCCGAGTACGTGCTGCACCCCTGGATCGTGCAGGAGCGCGATGCATTCGTGCTGCCGCTCTATGTCGGCCCCGGTCTGCGATTCATCCAGTACGACGGTGGTCGCGGTGCCGACAACCACTACGCAATCGGTCTGCGTGTGGTCGGCGGCATGCTGTTCGACTTCAAGGAAGTTCCGCTCGATGTATTCCTCGAGATTGCCGGTGTGGTCGAGTACGACTTCAAGGACGGCGAAGGCGTCGAGCTCGCGCTGAATCTGGGCGCTGGCGTGCGTTACTACTTCTGAGTGTTCACCGAGGTCGAAGCCCGCACGTCGGATGGCGTGACCCTGCGGATCGATCGCGTCGCTGCGCACGATGAACCGCGCGGCGCGGTGGTGTGCCTCCACGCGATGATGACCGACGGGCGCTACTTCGGCGCGCGGCGCGAGGATTCGTTCGCGACCGAGCTCGCGCGCAGCGGCTTGGATGTCTACGTCGCGGACTTTCGCGGACACGGCCGATCGACGCCACCGTACGCGCGTGGCGGTGACTGGAGCTTCGACGATCTGGTCGAACGCGACCTGCCCGCGATCGTGAGCACAGCGGCAGCAGCGTCGAACTGCTCGACCAGCGAGCTGCGGATCCTCGGTCACTCGCTCGGTGGGCTCGTGACATGCGCCGCGCTCGGCACCGGCACGATCACCGCCCCCAAGCGGCTCGTGCTCGCAGCCACCAGCGTGTGGCTCGGCGGGAATCTGCGGCGCAAAGCGATCATGGGTGGTTATCGCGGCATCACCAAGCTCCTCGGGCACGCGCCGATCCGGCGGCTGCGGCTCGGCACCGCCGACGAGAGCAAGAGCTACGTGGCGCAGCTCACGGGGTGGGCGAGCACCGGCCGCTGGACGAGTCGCACCGGGACCGATTACGAGGCAGCCCTCGCGAACCTCACGGTGCCCACGTGGGCGGTCGTCGGCGCGGGCGACTGGATGTGCCGGCCGCGCGATGCCGAGGCGATCACCGGGAGGATTCGGAGCAGCGAGCTCCTACGGATCGTCGGCCGGACGCAAGGGGATGCGCTCGATCCCGATCATTTCCAGCTGTTCACGCGCGCCGAGCTGAAGCCGCTGTGGCGCGAAGTCGCCTCGCAACTCGGCTGACACGCGGCACTCCCGACACGGGGAGCTTTCGCTTGCCGGCGAGTTCCGTTACAACCGCAGGCGGTGCGGGCTGCAAAGTCCATCAAGCGGAAGGGTGGCGCAAAGGTTGACGCGTCGCAGAAGGCGAAGCTCAAGCCCAAAGCCGCTGATGACGCAGGTACGCGCGGTGATCGCAGCAAGCGCCTGCTCGATCTCGTGATGATCCTGCTGCGCGCGCGCACGCCGGTCACCTACCGCGACATCCGCGAGCAGTTCCCCGCATACCAGACCCTCAACATCGAGGCCGGTCTGCGCGCGTTCGAGCGCGACAAAGCCGACCTGCTCGATCTCGGTATCCCGATCCGGTACGTCACGCCGGACGAGGACGACTCGCTCGAGGACGGCGGCTATGTGATCGACCTCAAGCGCTTCAAGATGCCCGAGGTCCGGCTCACCGCCGAGGAGGTCTCGGCGCTGGTGCTGGCCGCGTCGGTGGCCCGCGCCATCCCCGGCGGCACCTACCCCAAGATCGTCGACCTCGCGCTGCGCAAGCTGGCGTTCGACGTGCCCGACTCGCCCGACACCCCGAGCGAGCTGTTCGCCACCGGCCGCGCGCCGGTGCTGGTCCACTTCCCCGCCCGCCCGGCGACCGCGTCGTCCGACCTCGGCGATCACTTCGCGGTGCTCGAGGGCGCGACCCGCTTCCGCAAGGTGGTGACGTTGAGCTACTCGGCCGCCGGCAGCGGCGAGACCTCGCGCCGCGACGTCGATCCCTACGGCCTCGTCTACCGCGAGAGCGCCTGGTACCTGGTCGGCTGGTGCCACCTGCGCCGCGAGATCCGCAGCTTCCGGGTCGATCGCATCGGCGAGGCGGTCATGGCGCCCAAGCCCAAGAGCCCCGACTTCGAGCGCCCGCCCGGCTTCGACGTCCGCACGTTCGTCAACCGCTCGCCGTGGACGTTCACCACCGAGCCGGTCGAGGAGGTCGTGTTGCTCCTGCAGCGCGACGCCGCCGACGCCGCCAACGAGGACTTCGGCCCCGACGCGGTCAAGGAGGTGCGCGGCGACGCGCTGGCGGTGCGCTTCCCGTGCGGCAACCCCGAGTTCGCGGTGTCGCGGGTGCTGGCCGCCAAGGGCACGATCGTCATCGAGCGCGGCGACCGCCTCAAGGCCCGCCTGGCCGACGAACTGGCCGCGACCGAGGCGAGGTACGCGTGAGGGACGTCGCCCAGAAGCTGCGGCGCCTGCTGTTCGTGGTGCCGTACGTGGCCAAGCACCCCGAGGGCGTCACCGTCGACGTCCTGGCCAAGAAGCTCGGCGTCGATCGCGACGAGATGCTGGCCGATCTCGATCTGCTGACCCAGGTCGGCCCGCCCGACGGTGATCCCGGCGAGTACCTGCTGGTCTCGGTCGAGGACGGCCGGGTGTTCGTCGATCTCGCTCACCGCCTGACCCGGCCGCTGCGGCTGACCCCGGCCGAGGGCTGCTCGCTCCTGCTCGGCGTGCGCGCGCTGCGCCAGAGCGGGGTCGCGCCCTACGACGCCGCGATGGAGTCGGCCGAGAACAAGCTGCTGGCCGCGCTCGGCAAGGACGCACCCGAGGCCGAGACCCTGGCCACCGGCACGGTGGTCGCCGAGCCCGATCAGGTCACCGGCGGTCACCTCCGCCGCCTGGTCACCGCTGCTCGCCGCCACGTCACCGTCGACATGGACTACGTCAGCGCGTCGCGCCTCCAGGCCCAGCACCGTCGCTTCGATCCCTACGGCATCGTCCACCACGCCGGCGAGTGGTACGTCGTCGGCCAGTGCCACACCCGTGGCGACGTCCGCACCTTCCGCATCGATCGCATCGCGTCGCTCACCGACACCAGCGATCGCTTCAAGCCGCCCGCCGACTTCGACCTCGCCGCCTACCGCCGCGAGCGCCTCTACGTGCCCTCGGCCGACGCCATCACCGTCCGGATCCACCTCGATCCGCTGGCCGTCACCCGGGTCGGCGCCAACTGGCCCGTCGGCGAGGTCACCATGGCCGACGATCGCTCGGCCGAGATCCTGATCGACTGCGAGGGCTTCGAGTGGGTCACCGGCTGGGTCCTCGGCCTCGGCCGCCACGCCTGGATCCTCGGCCCCGACGACGCCCGCGCCGCGATGCGCGACCGTCTGGCCCGGGTCAAGTCGGCGCTGGCGTAGGCTGTGGTCAGGCCGGTCCCGTCATCTACCTCGGCGTCTACATCGAGAAGGGCGTCGCCCTCGTCGTCCCCGGCTTCGCGCCCTCCACCCTCGGCGAGATCTACGCCTACGCCCCCAGCTCCACCGAGCTCCGCGTCTCCGCCGGCATCTTCGGCATCGGCGCGATCCTGTTCACGCTCATGGTCCGCATCGCGACCCAGCTCCTGTTCATGAACCCCAAGCTGCAGGGCGACCACGACGCCGAGCCCGCCGCAGACACCGAGCACGCCGCCGCCGCGTAGCTCAGCGGATCGGCCCAGGCCTGCCCGCGGGACCCTCGGCCCTTGCGAGGTCGATCTCGAAGCGGGCCGAGATCTCGAGCAACGCAGCCTCGACCCTGTCGAGGTCCTGATCGAGCTCCGGTCCGGTCGGCGGCGCCTTGATCCGGCCGCGCGGCGACGGATAGCGAAACGCGGTGGCGTAGGCGTCGAGATGTTCGATCGCGCGCAGCAGCGGCTTGACCGGATTCGCGTCGGGGACCTTCGCCACCATCTCGGGTAGCTCGTGCCGGAGGCCGGCCTGGATCCCCTCCGACGTCAACACCGCGCGCATCAACTTCTCCGCGGCCTGCTCGCCCAGGTAGGCCGCGTTGCGATTCGCGGCGGCGTTGAGGAGACGTGCCCCATCGAGGTCCTGCTTGGCAATCCGCACGTAGCTCGCGATGACGAGGTCAGCGCTCATACAGCAGCACGCCGTCGATGACCGTCGAGTACGCGAGCGTGTTGGGGACCGTGCGGTCCTCCTCGAACTCCGACGCGCGGTAGAGGACGAGGTCGGAGTGGACGCCCGGCTCGCGCTTCACCCTCCACACGGTCATCGGATCGTCGAAGTCGGCGGGCTCCGGGCAGTCCGCGACGATCGCGAGCAGGTCCCAGTCGCTGTCCGGCCTCGCGTCGCCCCGCGCTCGGCTACCGAACAGCCAGATCGCCAGCGGATGCCAGCGCTCGATCACCCGGGCAAGGATCGGCCGCACCGGCGAGATATCCAGCGCAGGCGTGCGCCCGCCCGAGGGACGCACGTCCAGGGAAGCCTGCTCGGCGTGCATTGGGTTACGGTAGCACGGTCGCTGGTCCGGCATCGGCAGCGCCGCATCGGCGCCGGGCGCACCGGCTCGGTGTTCGCGTTGGCGCCGTTCATCGGCGCCGCCGTCGCCGTCGCGCTCGGCGAGCGCGGGCCGGGAGCGTGGACGTTCGCCGCGGCGGCGCTGTTCGGGACGGGCGTCTACCTCCACGTGACCGAGCGCCATGCCCACTGGCACCAGCACGCACCGGTCGACCACGACCATCCGCACCGCCACGACGACGGTCACCACGACCACGTCCACGATCTGACGACAACAACTACGCCGGCGCGGTCAAGAACCTGAACGCCGTCGAGCTCGAGCTGGACACGGTCACCAAGGACACGCCGGGCTTCCAGGTCACCGCCCTGCGCGAGCGCGAGCTGACCTACGCGAACTCGGTGTTCCTCCACGAGACGTACTTCGGGAACCTCGGCGGCGGCGGCAAGGCGAGCGGCGACGTCGCGAAGGCGTTCGGGACGCAGTTCGGGTCGGCCGCGCGCTGGGAGGAGCTGTTTCGCGCGACCGCGATGTCGCTCGGCGGCGGCTCCGGGTGGGTCGTGGTCGCGGTGTCGCCCCTGACGAACGACCTCCGCATCGTCGGCAGCGGCGGCCACGCGCCGGCGCTGGCCGCAGGCGTTCCGCTGCTGGTGCTCGACATGTTCGAGCACGCCTACGCGCTCGACTACGGCGCCGCCCACGCGAAGTACGTCGACGCCTTCTTCGCGAACCTCGACTGGGCCGCCGTCGACAAGCGGTGGCAGCGCGCTCGCACCGGCACGTGACGCGCCACGGCCTGGGTGGCGGCATCGCCCGTCTCGCGGCACCGGGCGAAGAGTCTCACCGCTGGTGAGACTTTCGGCGGACCGAGGACGGACCGCGGTCGACTGCTTCCGCGATCGCAACCAGGCCGGTGACGAAGGTCGCCGAGGGCCCATCAGGGCCTCAGCCCACCGCGTTCGTCCAACCCTGCTCTCGCAGGCGCTGCCACGCGGCGCGGATGTGGCTGTCCTTCATCTGGGAGCGCTTGCGGTCGCTCCACGCGTGAACCCTGGCGATGACGTCATCGACGTCGGCGGCGTTCGCGCCGTGGCGCATGACCCAGTGGACCGAGCCGAGCAGCTCCATCCCGAACGGGGTCTCGAACCCTTCGATGAGCGCGAGGACCCGGTCCAGGCGAGCCGCGCTCTCCGGCTGGCTGGCGAGGAACTCGC
>JAYVSF010000396.1:0-7257 GCA_043775605.1 Myxococcales bacterium | reverse complement strand
GGCCTCGTGGGTCGCGCCCAGCAGGTTGGCGTCGGTCGAGTACGCCTTCTCGGTGCCCGACTTGTAAGGCTTGCCGATCCGCTCGAGGTACTCCGACATCTCCTTGCGGCCGCCGAACGCGCGGACGAACGCGCTGTCGAGCCACGGCTTGTAGATCTTGAGCGTGGGATCGACCAGCGCGCCGTAACGGTAGAAGCGCTGGATGTCGTTGCCCTTGTGGGTCGAGCCGTCGCCGAACACGTGGACGTCGTCGCCGACCATGGCGCCGACGATCGCGGTGGTGGTGACCGCGCGGCCGAGCGGCGTCGTGTTGAAGTACTTCTTGCCGCCCGAGCTGAGGTGGAACGCGCCGCACTGGATCGCGATCAGGCCCTCGCGGACCAACGCGTCCTTGCAGTCGATGAGGCGGGCGGCGACGGCGCCGTGGGCCAGCGCGATCGGCGGGATGTCGTCGCAGCTGACCTCGTCGGGCTGGGCCAGATCGGCGGTGTAGGCGTGGACCTCGAGGCCCTGCTCGGCCAGCCAAGCCACGGCGCAGCGGGTGTCGAGGCCGCCGGAGAACGCGATGCCGAGGCGAGTGCCGCGCGGCGGCAGCGAGCGATAGATGCGGCTCATGCGTCGTTCGATACCACGGCCCGCGTGTACCATCATCCCCATGCGCAGCTCGCGGTCACTCGTCCTCGTCACCCTCGCGTTCGCCCTCGCTGCCTGTGGTGACGACGGTGGCAGCGGCACCATCGACGCCAGCACCATCGACAGCCCGCCCGGCGCGATCGACGCCGCGGTCGACGCCCCCGCCGGCGGCGGCACCCTCGGCGCGCCGTGCACCGGCGCCGGCCAGGGCAACTGCGCGACCGGCTTCACCTGCCTGAACCTCAACGGCGCGTCGGGCACCTGGTGCAGCAAGCCCTGCACCGACGCCACCGATCCCTCGTGCGAGACCGGCTACACCGGCGTCGGCTTCCCGGCCTGCTACCTGTCGGTCACGCCGATGGGCGGCGGAGCGCCGCAGAAGTTCTGCCTCATCATCTGTGACGATCCGCCGGGCGCGCCCAACGTTTGCCCCAACGGTCAGGCCCAGTGCAACGGCACTTGCCCGAACCCGCTGATGTGCACGGCGAACCTGCTCAACGCGCAGATGCAGACCGTCGCCAAGGCCTGCAAGTAGCCAGCGTCGCCGGGCCCGCTCAGGGCTGGTGCGGCGCGCGGCAGGCCTCGATGGCCAGGTTGCGCAGGTGCGCGCGCTGGTACGCCATCGTGCCGCTCGGGACGTCGGGCAGGTTGCGCACCGCCGCCCACGCCGCGAGCGCGGCCGGGCAGGGGTCAGCCTCGGCGGCGGGCCGGGAGGGCGTCGACCGTTCGAACTCCGTCGGCACCAACCCGCCGCAGGTGTGCTCGCGGTACTGCTCCTGGTTCTCCCTGGGGTGGTGGCGCGCGCGCGGCGCGGTCACGACCGCAGCGCCCAGCACCGCGATCAGCGCGAGCGCCCTGATCGACATCCAACGGCGAGGGCCCGACTGCACCACGGTGGCGACGCTCATGACGCGATTGTAGCGCGGCGATCGGATCGGGGCACCAGCGTTCGCTGGTCGGTCGCGGTGGTAGCCTGCGCCGACGATGGCCGACGATACCCCGGTGACGCTGCGGTTTTCCGCCGGCACGCTCGAGGTGCTCGGCCTCGCGCGCACCGACGGCGCCGGGCTGCCGGGCTGCATGTGGGACGAGCGCACCGCGTGCTGGCGGGCGCCGGCGGTCGCCTACGCCGACCTGGTGCGCGCGCTGGTCCACGACAAGGTGACGTGGGTCGATCAGGCCCGGGCCTACGGCGAGCTGGCCGGCGGCGCCCGGGTCCACCGTGAACCGCGCCCGTACCAGGCCGAGGCCCTGGCGGCGTGGCTGGCCGCGCGCGGCCGTGGTGTCGTCGTGCTGCCGACCGGCGCGGGCAAGTCGCAGGTGGCGACCATGGCGATCGATCAGAAGCGGCGCGCGACCCTGGTGATCGCGCCGACCCTCGATCTGGTCCGGCAGTGGCACGACCTCCTGCACGCCACCTTCGGCGAGCCCATCGGCGTGGTCGGTGGCGGCGAGCACGACGTCCAGTCGGTCACGGTCGCGACCTATGACTCGGCCTACCTGCACATGGAGCACCTCGGCAGCCGGTTCGGCCTGGTGGTGTTCGACGAGTGCCACCACCTCCCCAGCGGCAGCTACGCCCTGGCCGCGCGCCTGGCCCTCGCGCCGTTCCGGCTGGGCCTGACCGCCACGCCCGAGCGCACTGACGGCAAGGACGCGCTCTATCCCGAGCTGGTCGGACCGATCGTCTACCGCAAGGAGATCGTCGAGCTGTCAGGCGACTACCTCGCCGACTACGTCACCGAGCGGGTGGTCGTCGATCTCGCGCCGGCCGAGCGGGAGGAGTACGAGGCCGAGCGCGCGATCTACCGCGGCTTCGTCGTCGACCACGGCATCCGCATGGGTGGCGCCGACGGCTGGGCCCGCTTCGTGATCGAGTCGAGCCGCAGCCCGGTCGGCCGCCAGGCGATGGCGTCGTTCCGCCGGCAGCGCCAGCTCGCCCTGTGTGCGCCGGCCAAGCTCGACTACGTCGAGCACCTGCTCGGCCACCACCGCGATCACCCGATCCTGATCTTCACCCAGGACAACGCCACCTGCTACGAGGTGTCGCGCCGGTTCCTGGTCCCGGCCATCACCCACCAGACCAAGGTCCGCGAGCGCAGCGAACTCTTGCGCGGCCTCGCCGCCGGCCGCTACGGCGCGCTGGTGACGTCGAAGGTGTTGAACGAGGGCGTCGACATCCCCGAGGCCTCGGTCGCGGTGGTGCTGTCGGGCTCGGGCTCGGTGCGCGAGCACGTCCAGCGCCTAGGTCGGATCCTGCGGGCCCGGGACGGCAAGCGCGCGATCCTCTACGAGCTGGTCACCGGCGACACCGGCGAGACCTACACCAGCGATCGCCGGCGCGAGCACAGCGCCTACCGTTGACGGCGCGCGGCCGGGCACGCTATCCAGCGCGGGTGCTCACCGCGGACCTGGTCCGGGCCCGACGGTACAAGGGCGAGCTGCGGCTGCGCCCGCTCGACCTGCGCATCCGGGCCGCGGCCGAGGAGTCGGCGGCGGCGCTGATCGCGGTGGCCAGCGCCCACGTCGGCCAGCCGCGGGCCGCGTTCGACGAGGCCACCGACGCGGTCATCGCCGCCGCCACCGACGCGCGCCTGGCCGCCGGCCTGGCCAAGCTGGTCGAGGATCGGGCCAGCTTCGAGGCCGCGGTCGAAGTCGACCCCGAGGCGTTGCGCCGCGAGGTCTTCGCCCGGGCCAGCGCAGCTCGCCGTACGCTGCCGCCCGGCGACCGCCTCGATCGTGCGGCCGTGCTCGCCGAGGTCGCCGGCGAGCGCGGGCTCGACCCGGCTGGCATCGAGGCCGCCTTGTACGCCGATCTGCGCGCCGCCCATCGCCTGATCGCGTTCACCGCGCCGACCGCGACCGCGCTGGTCGACGTCTACGACGAGGCCCAGGCCCAGGCGGTCCTGCTGCGCGCCGTCCGGGTCACCGTCGAGGTCGAGTGCGCCGTCGCCGATGACTACCGCCGCCTGTTCCGCCAGCTCAAGTTCCAGCGCCTGCTCCACACCATCACGCCGCGTCCGGCCGGCGGCTACCGCATCGAGATCGACGGGCCCTACAGCCTGTTCGAGTCGGTCACGCGCTACGGCCTGGCCCTCGCCCTGGCCCTGCCGGCGATCCGCGCCTGCGCCCGCTGGAAGCTCGAGGCCGACCTGCGCTGGGGCGCGGCCCGCACCGCGTTGACCTTCCGCCTCGACGGCAAGGCGGTCGCGACCGATCAGCCGCTCGCGCTGCCTGACGACCTCGCCGCGCTGATCCGCGCGGTCGCCGAGCAGGACACGCCGTGGCGCGCGACCCCGGCCGACGCGCTGCTCGATCTGCCCGGCGTCGGCGTGTGCGCCCCCGACCTGGTCTTCACCCACGCCGGCACCGGCGAGTCGGTCTATCTCGAGGTCCTCGGCTACTGGAGCCGGGCCGCGGTCTGGCGTCGGGTCGAGCTGAACGAGCGCGGCCTCGCCGATCGCGTGGTGTTCGCGGTCGGCCAGCACCTGCGGGTCAGCGAGGAGGCGCTCGCCGACGAGCTCCCCGGCGCGCTCTACGTGTACAAGCGGACCCTGCAGGCCAAGGCGATCCTCGAACGGATCGAGCAGGTCGCGCGCGCCCGCGTGCCGCCGCCTCGCAAGCGCTGACCGTCGAGGGTCCGTCGCCCGGCCGGCGCCCACGTCGGGGTGCGGACGGGTAGCGGCCGGACCACGCTCGCGGGGAGAGGTCCGTGAGATCGCACGCGATACCCGTCCCGTCACTTCCCTCGACTGCGGCGAATGGTCGACACTGCGGTCACCTATGCGACTGCCTAGCACGTTGGCCTTGATTCTCGCGATCGCGACCGCCTCCGCCTGCGCCTCGGATCCCACGGACGCCGGACCGGAGCTCGGGACCCAGTCGGCGCAGCTCGCCACCCAGTTCGGGGTCGGCTCGCTGATCATCCCGATGGACAACGGGTTCCAGGACAACGGCATGCTCCGGGCCTACGGCCTGGTCTACAAGCTGTTGCAGGCCAACGTCCCGGTCCACTGGGTCTCGCTGGCGACCAAGGTCGATCAGGGCATCGACTTCACGATCTCGGCCCCGGCCGCGGTGGTCAACCGTGAGACCGGCGCCGCGATCGCGCTGCCCGCGAACTACCGCGGCGGTCCGTTCATGATCGCCGCCGCCGATCGCGCGGCCGCGCTGCCGGTCATCACCCAGTGGCTGGCGAGCGACGCTGTCACCGTGGTCCACGACGTGACCGCCGGCGCGGTCACCGTCGACCTCCAGAAGACGATGACCAGCGCGCCCAACATCGCCGTGTTCCTCGACGGCAACGAGCAGATCGCCTTCGACGATCTCAACGCCGCCGGCATCCCCGACTCGGCCGGCCTGGCCTGGGGCAACAACTCGGTCGACCTGCTCACCGAGGCCCAGATCGCCGGCGTCAACGCCGGCGGCGCCGCCGACGGTCTGCTGACCCAGAGCAACTCGCCGCGCTACTGCCACATGACCTCGATGCACTACAACATCGCCAACCAGGCGAGGACCAACGAGGTGGCCCGCGAGGTCCGGCTCTGGCTGGCCAACCCCAGCACCCACGCCTACATGCAGTGCGAGGCGGCGACCACGTTCGAGAGCAACGTCAACGGCCACTACATCACCACCAACGGCATCGTCGACGACGGCCTGGTCGCCGCCAACCCCGTCAACCGGGTCCCCGCTAATCTGCTGTCGCAGTACGCCGGCGCGATCACGATCGACACCGGCTCGACCGATTCGATCGGCCTGGCCGCCGCCTCGGCGTTCCGGGCCAACACCACGACCCTCATCAACCAGAGCGGCATCCCGGTGACCCAGCGCATCACCTGGGTCACCGGCTTCCTCGACGGTGACCCGACCAAAGGCAAGATCACCTACCTGGCCGGCCACAACTACTCGGTCGCCACGCCGATGTCGGCCAACCCGCTGACCAACGGCGTCCGCCTGCTGCTCAACAGCGTCTTCGAGTCGCCGTGCTCGCTGGCGACGTTCCAGCCGGCGATGAGCCTGGTCAAGGCGGCGCCGGCCAACGTCGCCGGCAACACCATCACGTTCACGCTGACCTACACCAACAGCGGCAACGGCGCCTCGGTCAACACGGTCATCACCGACCCGCTGCCGGCCGGCACCACGTTCAACGCGGCGAGCAACGGCGGCGCCGTCGCCGGCGGGGTGGTCACCTGGAACATCGGCACGGTCGGCGCCGGCGCCAGCGGCCAGGTCACCCTGACCGTCAACGTCCTGGTCGACGGCACCTACGCGAACACCGCCGCCATCCAGTACCGCGCCGGCACCACCCCGCGCAGCAACACCAGCAACACGACCTCGACGGTGCGCGACGCCGACGTCCCCGCCGCCGGCAACGACGCGTTCGTGGTCGCCGAGGACAGCGGCGGCACCGCGCTCAACGTCCGGGCCAACGACACCGGCCTCGGCGACGTGCCGATCGTCACCACCGTGACCCAGCCGGCCCACGGCACCGCCGTGGTCAACGCCAACGGCACGATCACCTACACCCCGGCCGCGGACTACTTCGGGCCGGACAGCTTCACCTACACGATCACCGACTCCACCAACCAGAGCTCGACCGCGACCGTCACCCTCACGGTCACGCCGGTCAACGACGTCCCGGCCGCGGTCAACGACGCCTTCGTGGTCGCCGAGGACAGCGGCCCGAGCGTCTTCAACGTGCGGGCCAACGACACCGGCCTCGGTGACGCGCCGATCACCACGATCGCCATCGGCGGCATGCCGACCGGAACCGTCGCGATCAACGCCAACGGCACGATCACCTACACCCCGGCCGCCAACTTCAACGGCGCGGACTCGTTCACCTACACGATCCGCGACGTCGACGGCCAGGTCTCGACCGGGACCGTGTTCGTCACCGTCACCCCGGTCAACGACACCCCGGTCGCCAACCTC
The DNA here is from genome assembly GCA_043775605.1 of Myxococcales bacterium. GTDB lineage: Bacteria > Myxococcota_A > Polyangia > Haliangiales > Haliangiaceae > UBA2376. The sequence goes on along the minus strand of JAYVSF010000396.1, from coordinate 690 downwards.
GACGCGGTCACCGTGCTCGAGGACAGCGGCGCCAACGTGATCAACGTCCGCGCCAACGACACCGGCGTCGGCGACGCGCCGATCGTCACCACGGTCACCATGCCGGCTCACGGCACCGCGGTGGTCAACGCCAACGGCACGATCACCTACACCCCGGCCCCCGACTACAACGGCGCGGACTCGTTCATGTACACGGTCACCGACGCCGACGGCGAGACCTCGACCGCCACCGTCAATGTCACGGTGACTCCGGTCAACGACGTGCCCGGCGCGGTCAACGACATCGCGACCGTGCCCGAGGACACCGCCGGCGGCGTCATCGTCCCGGTGCTGGCCAACGACACCGGCCTCGGCGACGCGCCGATCGTGATCAGCGCGGTCAGCGATCCGCCGCACGGCACGGTCGTCATCAACCCCAACGGCACCGTCACCTACGTGCCGGACCCCAACTACAACGGCGCCGACTCGTTCACGTACACGATCCGCGACGCCGACGGCCAGCTCTCGACCGCGACCGTCAACGTCGCGGTGACGCCGGTCAACGACGTGCCGATGGCGCTCGACGACGTCATCGTCACCGCCGAGGACACCGCGGTCACGGTCGCGGTCCAGACCAACGACGCCGGGCTCGGCGACGGGCCGATCACGGTCTCGGCGGTCAGCGATCCGCCACACGGCACCGTCGTCATC
>JAYVSF010000395.1:0-20603 GCA_043775605.1 Myxococcales bacterium | reverse complement strand
CGAGCCGGACCAGGCCGGCGCCGGCGTAGCCGTCGACCAGGACCCGGCGGCCGAACAGCTGCTGTTGCAACGAGCTGCGCAGCGCGTCGTCGACGTCGGGCTCGCAGCGCGCCGGCTCGGGCGCGCCCTCGGCGAGGTCGACGATGGTGTCGGCGACCAGCGCCACGAAGGCGCGGCAGCGCTCGGTCGAGGCCCGGGCTCGGCCCTCCTCGACCGCGACCGTGACCTCGGCCGCCAGCTGGCCGAGCAGCTCGACGACCGCGTCGACGCCCCGGGCCGACGCCTCGGGCCGCGCGGTCCGGTACCAGCTCTCGGGCGCGATCGCGAGCACGCTGTCGACGTAGGCGTCGGGCTGGCCGGGCTCGAGCGGACAGGTCGCCACCACGGTCGCCAGCGCGTCGAGGCAGCGGCCGAGGGCGTGCAGGGTCTCGGTCGCGGTGCCGCGCCGCTGGGTGACGAGGTCGTCGGCGGCGGCGGTGAAGCGCAGGAACAGGCCGTAGTCCCAGCCCTCGCCGTCGACCAGCGCCATCGGGTGATGGAGGACGAAGCGGCCGAGCAGCGGCCGGAGGCGGTCGAGGTCGTCGACGATCGGCAGGCCGCTGCGCGCGCTGACGCCGAACGTGGCGCAGGTGCCGCGGTCGACCACCCGGACGCCGTCGACGGTGGCGAAGCCCTCGATCGGGTAGAGCCGGCAGAAGCCGGGCTTGGCCTCGGCGCCGAACGCGGCGTGCAGGCCGCACCGGCGATCGCCGGCCAGGAACACGCAGCGGCCGTCGACCGTGCGCAGGTAGGGGGCGTCCTCGCGGTCCTCGAGGTAGGGCGGCGCCAGCGCCGGGAACGCGGCGGCGAGGTCGAGCCGGTCAAGCATCGCGACGTCGTCGTCGGCCAGCGGCCCGAAGCTGTAGCCCTGGCAGCAACCGCCCGAGCCCTGACAGCCGAAGCGGGCGCCGGCCAGGACCGTGGTCGACACCGGCTCGTCGCTGCGGATCATGTGCTCGAGCCGGGCCATCGCGTCGTCACCGGCGCCCTCGACCAGGTGCAGGCGATAGAAGCTGCGCAGCGCGGCGTCGACCTCGTCGGCGTCGTGGCCGTCGGCCACCAGGGCGGCCTGCAGCGTCGGCCAGTCGGTGGCGCCGTCGAGGCGGGCAGCCAGGGCGGCGGCGGTGCCCTCGAGCGTGAGCTCGCGCTGCAGGAGGCCATCGACGAGCTCGCCCTCGACGAGCTGCAGGTGCGCGCGCAGCCGGGGATGATAGGAACTCACCGTCCGTCGACGTAACCGCCGTCCGCGCCCGCGGTCAAGGCCGGACACCCACAGGCTCCTGCGATGGACTCGGACGGATCTACCGATAGTTGTGCTGTCCGACCGACAGGCCTACGATCCCGCGCATGCGCGGGGTCCTGATCAGCGTCTGTTCCTTGGCCTTGTTGTTCGGCGCGGCCTGCAAGGGGGGCGACGACAGTCCCTCGTCGATCGACGCCGGCGGCATCGACGCGCCGACTGGCATCGACGCGCCGGTCGTCAACGCCCACCTGGCGCTCAGTCGCGACCACGCCGATCTCGGCATGGTGGTCGTCGGTGACACCAGCCAGCCGTCGATGTTCACGGTCTCGAACACCGGCACTGATCCGACCGGCGTGCTGACGGTGGCGGTGACCGGGACCGGGTTCCGCGCGATGCGCGACACTTGCACCACCCGGACCCTGGCTGCGGGCGCGACCTGCGAGGTCACCGTCGACGTCACCCCGGCCGCGGCCGGCGCGCTGACCGGCATGCTGCGGGTGACCGCGACCCCCGGCGGCGAGGTGACGGCGGCGCTGACCGCGACCGGGCTGCCGCCAGGCATGCTGATGGCGATGCCGGCCAGCTTCGACTTCATGATGGTGACGGCCGGGACCATGACCCCGTCGACCACGATCATGTTCAAGAACACCGGCGGCGCCCAGACCGGCGTCGTGGTGATCACGCTCGCGGGCCCTGACGCCGCCGAGTTCGAGCAGACCAGCAACGGCTGCGCGGCGATGTCGATCGGCCCCGGCGAGAACTGCGCCGTGACGGTGCGGATGCGGCCGTCGGCGATGGCGACCGGGGTCAAGACCGCGACCCTCAGCGCGACCGCCAACCCCGGCGGCGTCGCGGCCGCGAACCTGACCGGCACCGTCATCCGCCCGGCGGTCATCGAGGTCACCGGCTCGGGCGCGTTCGGCGGGATGCTGGTCGGCACCAGCTCGACCAAGATCCTCACCGTCACCAACGTCGGCGCCCAGCCGACCGGCGCGGTGACCATCGCCCGCACCGGCTCGTCGTCGTTCCAGGTCCTGGCCGGGATGGCCGGCGACTGCGTGAGCACGACGACGATCCTGGCCCCGACCCAGAGCTGCGCGGTCCGGGTCCAGTACACCGCCACCAACCCCGGCGCGGTGGTCGGGACCATCACGGCGTCGGGCAGCCCCGGCGGCAGCTCGATGGTGTCCTTGACCGGCACCGGCCAGCGCCCGCCGCAGCTGTCGGGCGATCTCGTGACCGCGTTCGGCATGGTCGAGGTCGGGACCCTCAGCACGATGCAGAGCCAGTGGACGATCACCAACACCGGCGGCCAGCCGACCAGCGTGCCGATGCTGACCATCGCCAACCCCGAGCTGGTCTCCGCCGCCAGCACCTGCAACGCGGCGATCCCGGCCGGCGGCACCTGCACCATCACGTTGCGCTTCCAGCCGAGCGCGGGCGGCCCCCGCAGCGCCTCCGCCACCGTCGCCGTCGTCGGCTCGATGGTCGCCGCCACCGCGACCGCGACCGGCGCGTTCAAGGTCACGTTGACCCGCAACGGCGACGCCGGCCGGGTGATGTCGATCCCGGTCGGCCTCGACTGCGCGGCGCCGGCCTTCTCGTGCGTCGGCCTGTTCGCGCCCGGCAACGTCATGCTGCAGGCGCGCACCACCAACGGCTCGCTGGTCTACTTCGGCGGCTGGTCGGGCGCGAACGCCGGCGCCTGCGCCGCCGCCCCCAACCGCGACTGTGCGCTCACCGTCGACGCCGCCAAGGCGATCACCGCGACGTTCCCGGGCATCAACACCAACCTCGCGTTCCTGACGTCGACCTTGCAGCCGACCAACCTCGGCGGCACCGCGCCCTACGACATGGTCTGCAACGACCTCGCGACCGCGGCCGGCATCAACGACGCTGGCGGCGCCGCGTTCATGGCCTGGGTGTCCGACGCCGGCGCCAGCGCGCTCAGCCGCCTGGGCGTCGCGTCGGGCTGGGTCCGCCTCGACGGCAAGGTGGTCGCGGTCGACCGCAGCAGCCTGCTCACCGATCAGCGCATCCTGAATCCGGTCCGGTTCTCCGAGACCGGCGAGGACCTCGCCGACGTGCCCTTGCTGACCGGCACCCGCCAGGACGGCACCACCGCCCCGGCCGCGACCTGCTCCAACTGGACCTCGGCCGGTGGCGGCCCGACGATGACGATCGGCAACGGCATGGGCGGCCCGACGCTGTGGAGCGCGGGCCAGAGCCTGGCGTGCTCGGGCGCGACCTATCACGTGCTGTGCCTGATGAAGCAGTCGCCGGCCGGCCCGGGCGCTCCGCCGACGACGGTGGGCAAGCGGCTGTGGCTCACCAACGCGCTGTACAGCCCCGACCAGACCGGCAACCCCGACACCGTGTGCAACACCGATCGTCCGGCCGGCGTCGCCATGGGCAAGGCGTTCATCACCCGGACCACCGCGAGCGCGGCGAGCCTGCTGACCGCGGGCACGATGTACGTGCGCCCCGACGGTCAGGAGGTCGGCACCGGGGCCGAGATCGTCGCCGGCACGGCTCGCGGCGGCATCTGGCAGAGCGGCAACAACACCTACTGGAGCGGCCAGGCCTGGAGCGGCGCGGCGACGATGGGCGACCTCGGGACCTTCAGCTCGACCTGCGGCGACTGGACGGAGCCGACCACCACCGGGCGCTTCACGCTGCCCGGCCTCGCCCGCTCGATGTGGAACATCAACCTGTCGGCGAGGACCTGCAACAACATCCCCTCCACTGGCCCGCGCTTGCAGTGCTACGAGCCCTGACCGGCTTCACGACAAGTTCGTGATCGGTAGCAGGGCGTCCGCGCCGCTGCAACGCGTCAGCCGGACGCCGACAGGTTGCGGAGTGTGGCGGCCTCGGCCGCCTCGAGCTCGTCGACCTCGGCGGCGGCGGCGGCGGCGGCCGGGTGGTGCACGACCTCGTCCTCGAAGATCTCCATGACCTCGGCGATCATCGCGTCGTAGCTCGGGTAGCGCGACTCCTCGTAGCAGCCGAGCGGGTGCTCGAGGACGTTGATGAGGCACTTGTTGCAGTACGTGCAGGGCCGCTCGGGCAGGTCACGGCCGGTGGCCCACTGCGCCATCAGATCGGGGTTGGCGATCAGCGGGCGCGCGATCGTCACCGCGTCGCAGCTGCCGTCGGTGAGCACCGTGCGGATGTACGACGCGGTCTGGAAGCCGCCGGTCACCATCACCGGCAGCGCGACCGCGGCCTTGACCGCGCGGCAGTCGGCGACGTTGATGCCCTCGACGGTGCCGTCCTTGGTCCGGTTCCACAGGTAGCGCGCGATCGGCCGCAGCACGCGGTAGCGGAAGAAGAAGTAGTTGCGCAGCGAGTGGCGGCCCTCGGCGAGGATGGCCGGGTAGGCGCGGGCGGCGACGTCGAGCGGGAAGTCGCCGGGCGGGTTGCGCGGGTGCGGGAACATGCTGCCGGCCGAGACGTGGATCGCGTCGGCGCCGGCGGCCTCGATCCAGCGCGCGACCTGCACGCCCTCGTCGAGCGTGTTGCCCTTGCCCTCCCAGAACGTGACCGCGTCGTGGTAGTCGACCGGGCTGTACTTCACGCCGAGGAAGAAGTCGGCGCCGGCCTCGCGCCGGACCGCGGCGATGATCTCGAGCAGGAAGCGGGCGCGGTTCGCGAGCGCGCCGCCGTACTCGTCCTCGCGATCGTTGATCGCCGACGACAGGAACTGGGTGATCAGGTAGCCGTTGCCGGCGTGCAGCTCGACGCCGTCGAGGCCGGCGGCCCGGGCGCGGCGGGCGCCGTCGCCGAACATCTGCACGGTCTCGTGGATCTGGGCCACCGACATCGCGTCGGGGGTGAAGCCGTTGAACTGCTCGACGCGGTCGCTCGAGCTCAGCCGGTGGTGGTGGAGGTTCTCGATGCCGGCGATGTCCTGCTGGCGCCCGGCGTGCGAGAGCTGGAGGATGTACTTGCAGTCGTGCTCGTGGACCGCGTCGCCGACCGCGCGCCAGAACCCGATGCGGTCGTCGCGATCGAGGAAGGCGTAGTTGGGCAGGATCCGGCCGCGCAGATCGATGGGGACGTGGGCCGAGATGATCGCACCGACGCCGCCCTTCGCGAACCGCCGCTCCCAGTTGATGCGGGCCCGGCTGCCGGTGCCGTCATAGTTGTCGATGCGGCCGGAGATGCTCGAGCGCAGGACCCGGTTCTTGAGCCGCAGGTTGGGCATCGCCAGCGGTGTGAAGATGACGTCGTCCCCCATCGACCTGACCCTACGCCCAATTGGTCGAGGCCGTAACCTCGCAAGTTTCCCGAGCGGCCGTCGACGGTGTGGTCGTGGTAGCCTGACCGCATTCCTGAGCCCGACTTCGCGGGGACCGCGCGCTTCGAGATCGTTCGCCGCCTGGGGATCGGCGGCATGGGCGTGGTCTACGAGGCCCTCGACCGCGACCAGCAGACCCACGTCGCGCTCAAGGTGCTGCGGTCGCAGACCGCCGACGCGCTGCTGCGGTTCAAGACCGAGTTTCGCGCGCTGCAGGATCTCCACCACCCCAACCTGATCGGCTTCGGTGAGCTGTTCGAGGACGGCGGCATCTGGTTCTTCACGATGGAGCTGGTCCGCGGCGCGTCGTTCCTGGCCTGGGTCGGCGCCCGGCCGCTGCCGCCGAGCGCGGCCGACGGCGACTCCGACTCGATCGAGATCTCCGAGGTCGAGGACGACTCGACCCGCAGCGTCGACGCCGCCGCGCTCGATCGCCAGTCGGCGCTCAAGGCCAACCACGCCGCGACGATCGCCGACGAGCCCCGGCTGCGCGCGGCGATCGGCCAGCTCGCCCAGGGCCTGGGTGCCCTGCACCGGGCCCAGAAGGTCCACCGCGACATCAAGCCGGCCAACGTCCTGGTCACCGCCGACGGCGTGGTCAAGATCCTCGACTTCGGCCTGGTGATCGACCCCAGCCACTGGCGCTGGCCCGACGCCCAGCTGCTCGGCACCGTGGCCTACATGGCGCCCGAGCAGTGCACGTCGCCGGCGGTCGGGCCCGAGGCCGACTGGTACGCGGTCGGCGTGATGCTGTACCAGGCGCTGACCGGGCGGCCGCCGTTCGTCGGGCCCGACGTCATCGAGCGCAAGCAGCGCGAGGAGGCGTTGCCACCGTCGGCGCTGCGGCCGACCGTGCCCGCCGATCTCGGCCAGTTGTGCGTCGATCTGTTGCGGCTCGAGCCCGGCCGGCGCCCGCGCGGACCCGAGGTGCTCAAGCGGCTGGGCCTGGTCGATCCCCACGCCTACGCCAGCGGCACCGCCGAGGTCTTCATCGGCCGCGCCCGCGAGCTCGACCTGCTCATCCGCGCGTTCTTCGACAGCCTGGCCGCGCCGGTGGTGGTGCTGGTCCAGGGCGAGTCGGGCATCGGCAAGTCGGCGCTGGTCGAGCGCTTCGTCGAGCGGGTGCGCGGCGCGTTCGGCGCCGTGGTCTACGCCGGCCGCTGCGACGCCCGCGAGTCGGTGCCGTTCAAGGCGGTCGACGGCGTGATCGACGCGATCTGCCGGCGGCTGAGCGCGCTGCCGGCCGACGAGGTCCTGGCCCGGCTGCCGGCCGACGTCGCGCTGCTCGGCCAGGCCTTCACGGTGATGAACCGGATCGAGGCCATCGCGCAGGCGCCGCGTCCGGATCCGGCCGAGCTCGAGCCGCAGGAGCTGCGGCGGCGCGTGTTCGCGGCGGTGCGCGAGCTGCTGCGCCGGCTGGCCGAGCGCGAGCCGACGGTGATGGTGATCGAGGATCTGCAGTGGGCCGACGCCGCCAGCCTGCAGATGCTGGCCGAGGTGCTGCGTCCGCCCGCGGCGTCGCCCCTGCTGCTGATCGCGACCCTGCGCGACACCCTCGAGGGCGAGACCGGGGCCAAGGGCGTCGGCCAGATCACCGCGCTCTTGCCCGGCGACGTCCGCGAGCTCGGCATCACCAGCCTCGAGGCCGACGAGGCCCGGGCCCTGGTCGAGGCGTTGACCGCGGGCGGCCGCGGCGGTCCCGGCAGCGGCGCCCTGACCGACGTCGACACCGACACGATCACCCGCGAGGCCGCCGGCCATCCGATGTTCATCCAGGAGCTGATCCGCAGCCGGGCCGCGCTCGGCCAGACCCGGGCGGTCCGCCTCGAGGACGCGCTGTGGGCCCGCATCGCCCAGCTCGATCGCGAGGCCCGCGACCTGCTCGAGGTGGTCACCGTCGGCGGCGGACCCCTGCTGCAGGAGATCGCGGCCCGCGCGCTGGCGATCGAGCCGGGGCCGTTCGGTCAGCGCGTGGCGCGGCTGCGCGCGGCCCACCTGGTGCGCACCACCGGCGCCCGCCGCACCGACTGGATCGAGCCGTACCACGACCGGGTCCGCAGCACGGTGCTGGTCAAGCTCGACGGCAAGGGCCGCCAGCACTGGCACCAGCGGCTGGCGATCGCGCTCGAGTCGTCGAACCACGCCGACCCCGAGGCCCTGGCCAGCCACTGGCGCGAGGCCGGCGAGCCGACCCGCGCGGCGGTGTTCGCGGCCCGCGCCGCCGAGGACGCCGAGCGATCGCTGGCCTTCGATCGCGCGGCCCGCCTGTACCAGCAGGCGCTCGATCTGCGCGGCGACCCCGGGCCCAGCCCATCGACGGTCGAGCGCGCCGACGGCCTGCGCCTGACCACCCGGCTCGGCGACGCGCTGGCCGCGTGCGGTCGCGGACCGGAGGCCGCGGCGGCGTACGTGAGCGCGGCGGCCCTGGCCGGCACCGCCGACGCCGTCGATCTCCGACGACGCGCCGCCGATCAGCTCCTGCGCAGCGGCCACATCGACGAGGGCCTCGACGCCATCCGCTCGGTGCTGGCCGCGATCGGCCTCAAGCTGCCGAACACGCCGCGGACCGCGCTGGTCGCGCTGGTGACCTGCCGGGCCCGGGTCCGCCTGCGCGGCCTCAGGTTCAAGCCGCGCGCGCTGGCCGACGTCCCGGCCGACGACCTCCTGCGCATCGACACCTGCTGGTCGGTGAGCGCCGGCCTCGGCCTGGTCGACAACGTCCGCGGCTCGTACTTCCAGTCGCGTGGCCTCTTGTTCGCGCTGGCCGCGGGCGAGCCCTCGCGCATCGGCCGGGCGCTCGCCGCCGAGGCCGCGTTCTCGTCGAGCGCGGGCGGGCCCAACGCCCGGCGATCGGCGCGGCTGCTGACCGAGGCCGAGCGGATCGCGAAGGAGCTCGATCAGCCGTACCACCTGGCCTGGGCCACCGGCGCCGGCGGCATCATCGCCGCGCTCGAGGGTCGGTGGGCGACCGCGCTCGAGCGCTGCACCGCCGGCCTGGCCGGGTTCCGCGACCGCTGCGTCGGCGTGGCCTGGGAGGTGGCGATCATGAACTGGTTCTCGCTGTGGTCCTTGGCCTACCTCGGCAAGCTCGACGAGCTGATGCGGCGGGTGCCGGCCCAGCTGGTCGACGCCGAGCTCCGCGGCGACCTCCACGCCGAGATCGGCCACTCGACCGGGCTCGCCAACCTGATCTGGCTGGCGGTCGACGATCCCGACCGGGCCGCGGCCCGCGGCACCGCGGCGATGGCGCGCTGGTCGCAGACCACGTTCCACGTCGAGCACTGGTGGGATCTGCTGGGCCAGACCCAGGTCGAGCTCTATCGCGGCGACGGCGCTGCGGCGCTGCGGCGGATCACCGACGCCTGGCCCAAGCTCAAGAGCTCGCTGCTGCTGATGGTCCAGCTCACCCGGCTCGAGGCGCTGCAGCTACGCGGCCGCGCGGCCCTGCTCGCGGCCCGCGCCGTCGACGGGGCCGCGCGCAAGCCGCTCCTGGCCCAGGCCGCTGCCGATGCCAGCGCGATCGCTGGCGAGAAGATGCCGTGGTCGACGCCGCTGGCCCAGTTGCTCGCCGCCGGCGTGGCCGCGACGCGCGGTCAACCCGACGTCGCCCGCGCCCGCCTGACCGAGGCGGTGGCCGGGCTCGATGCGGCGGGTCTCGCGCTCTACGCCGCCGCGGCCCGGGCCCGGCTCGGCGCGCTCGACGGTGGTGAGGCCGGTCAGGCGATGGTGCGGACCGCGACCGCGTGGCTGACCAAGCAGGGCGTCAAACGGCCCGAGCGCTTCGTCGCGATGCTCGCGCCCGGCTTCACCTGATCGCGCAGCGTATCGCTCAGCGGCCCGCGATCCGGCGCACGACCTGCAGCGCGGGGATGCCGGTCACGCCGCCGCCGCCGTGGGTCGCCGACGACGCCTGGTACAGCCCGCGGATCGGCGTGGTGAAGTCGGCGTAGCCGGGCACCGGCCGCATGTGGAAGAGCTGGCTGGCCGACAGCTCGCCGTGGAAGATGTTGCCGCCGACCAGGCCGTAGGTGGTCTGCATCTCGTGCGGGCCGATGATCTGGCGGTGGAGGATGCTGGCGGTGAAGCCTGGCGCCAGCGTCTCCATGCGCGCGATCAGCCGGTCGGCGTAGGCGTCGAGCTCGGCCGGGCGCGGCGCGTCGACGAAGCCGTGCGGCACCCACTGCGTGAACATCGACATCACGTGCTTGCCGGGCGGGGCCAGCGTCGGATCGAACACCGACGGGATGCAGATGTCGGCGAACGGCAGGCGCGCCGGTCGGCCGGCGGCGGCGTCCTGGAACGCGCCCTCGAGATCGTCGACCGACTCGGCCAGCACGATCGTGCCGCCGTGGACCTCGGGATCGAAGCCCGGCTTGCACGCGAACTCGGGCAGGCGATCGAGCGCGAGGTTGACCTTGACCGTGCCCGAGCGCGACCGCCAGCGACCGATCGCGGTGACGAACTCGGCCGGCAGCTCCTTGGCCTCGAGGTGCTCGAGGAACGTGATCCGCGGGTGGGTGGTGGCGATCACCACCGGCGCGTCGAACTCCTCGCCCGACTCGAGCGCGACGCCCACGACCGCGCCGTCATCGACCCGGATGCGTCCGACCGGCGCCTCGGTGCGGAGGGTCGCGCCGAGATGCAGCGCGGCCTGGCGCATGGCGTCGGTGACCCCGCCCATGCCGCCCTCGGGGAAGCCCCACGCGCCGGCGGCGCTGCCGAGGCCGAGGTCGCCGAGCTTGTGGTGGGCCATCACGTAGGCGGAGCCGGGCGAGCGCGGCCCGGCCCACGCGCCGATGACGCCGCTGACCGCGAGCACGCCGCGCACCGCCGCCGACTCGAAGTGATCCTCGAGCAGGTCGGCGACGCTCATCGTCATCAGCCGGGTGACGTCGGCGACGCCGGTGGCGTCGAGGCCGCGCACCTTCCAGGCCAGGCCGAGCTGGTGCCAGAGGTCGCGGACCCGGCGCGAGCCGAGCCGCGGCGGCACCGTCGTCAGCAGCGGGCCCAGCACCGCGCCCAGCCGGCCCAGCCACGCGTCCCACGCCACCATCGCGTCGGCGTCGGCCGGCGAGAACTTGCTGACCTCCGCGTGACGGCGGGCCGGGTCGTCGCACAGCATCAGGTAGCGGCCGTCGATGCGCGGCGCGAAGTACGGGTGCTGCGGGTAGACCTTGTAGCCGAAGCGGGCCAGCTCGAGCTCGTCCTTGATCACCGCCGGCAGCAGGCTGACCACGTACGACAGCGCAGTCATCTTGAAGTCCGGGCCCCACGGGGTCTCGGTGATCGCGGCGCCGCCGACCACCGGCCGGCGCTCGAGCACGACGACCTTCTGGCCGCGCCGGGCCAGCAGGCCCGCGGCGACCAGGCCGTTGTGGCCACCGCCGATGATGATCACGTCGTACCGGTTGCGCTCGGACATCACTGGCACTCTACCCGCAGACGTCAGGGGTGGCGCCAGCGCAGGGGGCCCTGACCGGGCGCGGCGGGGACCAGGACCCGGCCGCTGCGATCGATCGCCAGCGGCGCGGACCTGCCGCCCAGGTTCCGTCGGAAGCGGCACCATCGCGTGGCGCCGGGGTTTGTGGCCGACGGTCCACGAGGTTAGCCTGACGCCATGAAGCAGCTACTGGCGGTGGTGTTGATGATGGCGGCGGCGACGGGGGCCGGAGGATGCGGCAAGAGCAAGGACGCGGAAGGTGGAGGCGGCGGTCCCGGCGCGAGCTGCGCTGACGCGGCCGCCAGCTTCGTCGCCAGCCAGGCCGCGGATCAGTACGGCCGGCTGGGGAAGCTGGCGCCGACGCCGGACCAGCTGAAGGCGCTGACCGCACTGGTCCAGACCCACTGCGAGACCGGCAAGTTCCAGGAGCAGACCGACAAGCCGTGGACCGCCGCGACCCGGACGTGCGTGGCGAAGGCCAAGCCCCAGGCCAGGATGACCGACACCGACGAGGCCTCGGCTTGCTTCCAGAAGCAGCAGAAGGGCTACAGCCTGAACGTCCTGCAGATCGTCTTCGTCTTCGTCGAAGCCGAGAAGGCCAAGGCGGCCGCCGCGCCGCCGCCACCGTCGCCACCGTCGGAGCCCTCGGCCGGCTCGGGCGCCGCGCCTGCCCCCGGTTCGGTCGCGCCCGCGCCGTAGACCACGCGCGAGGACGGCCGGTCAGCGCGCCGCGCGCGTCCGCCGGCGCGGTCGCAGCGCCAGCAGCACGCCGAGCGCGCCGAGCAGGCCCGTGTCCCGGCCGGCGCCGCCGGTCGAGCAGCAGCCGCCAGCGTCGGCCGGGGGCACGACCTCGGCCTGGCAGGTCGGGCCGCAACCGTCGCCGGCGGTGGTGTTGCTGTCGTCGCAGGCCTCGACCCCGACGTGGATGACGCCGTCGCCGCACACCGCCTGCATGCAGTTGTTGCGGCAGGCGTCGTCGTCGACCAGGTTGGCGTCGTCGCAGGTCTCGGTGCCGGGCTGGACCACGCCGTCGCCGCAGCTCGACGACACGCACTGGTTGGTGCAGCCGTCGTTGTTGATCATGTTGCCGTCGTCGCAGGCCTCGACCCCGGCCCGGACCACGCCGTCGCCGCAGCGGGCACTGACGCAGCCGTTGATGCACGCGTCGGTCTGAGTCTGGTTGCCGTCGTCGCACTCCTCGACGCCGACGTGGACGATGCCGTCGCCGCAGGACGCGATCGCGCAGGCCGCGGTGCAGGCGTCGGTGTTGACCATGTTGCCGTCGTCGCAGACCTCGACCCCGGCGTGGACGATGCCGTCGCCGCAGAACGCCGCGGCGCAGGTGGTGCGGCAGGCGTCGGTGTCGACCTGGTTGGCGTCGTCGCAGGCCTCGACCCCGGCGTGGACGAAGCCGTCGCCGCAGCGGGCGCTGACGCAGCCGAACACGCAGGCGTCGGCGTTCGACGCGTTGCCGTCGTCGCACTGCTCGCCGGGCCCGGCCACGCCGTCGCCGCACGCCGAGGTCGTGCAGTTGTTGCGACAGGCGTCGGTGTCGACCAGGTTGCCGTCGTCGCACTGCTCGACGCCGGCCTGGACCACGCCGTCGCCGCAGCGCGCGCTGGCGCAGGTGTTCAGGCAGGCGTCGGTGTTCGACGCGTTGCCATCGTCGCACATCTCCACGCCGGCCCGGACGAAGCTGTCGCCGCAGCTCGCGTTGATGCACGAGTTCAAGCAGGCGTCGGTGTTGGCCATGTTGCCGTCGTCGCACTGCTCGCCGGCGCCGACCACGCCGTCGCCGCACGACGCGCTGGTGCAGTTGTTGCGACAGCCGTCGTTGTCGACCAGGTTGCCGTCGTCGCACTGCTCGACGCCGACGTGGACGAAGCCGTCGCCGCAGCGCGCGGTCTGGCAGGTGTTGGGGCAGGCGTCGGTGTTGACGAGGTTGGCGTCGTCGCACATCTCGACGCCGCCGCGGATGAAGCCGTCGCCGCACGCCGCCGGCACGCACGAGTTCAGGCAGGCGTCGGTCTGGGCCGTGTTGCCGTCGTCGCACTGCTCGACGCCGGCGCGGACGAAGCCGTCGCCGCACGCCGCCGGCAGGCACACGGTGGTGCAGCCGTCGGTCGCGACCTGGTTGCCGTCGTCGCACTGCTCGACGCCGGCGCGGACGAAGGTGTCACCGCAGGTCGCGGTCACGCACGTGTTCAGGCAGCCGTCGGTGTTCGCCGCGTTGCCGTCGTCGCACTGCTCGGGCCCGTTCATGATGCTGTCGCCGCAGCGCGGGCCGAAGCCGGTGCAGGTGCCGTTGCAGGCGCCGTACATGCCGTTCTGGGCGCCGCTGTCGCACATCTCGCCGGGCTCGAGCGCGCCGTTGCCGCACACCGCCATCAGCACGAACTCGTAGGCGCCGAGGTCGAAGCCGGTGCCGCCGATGCCGTCGCCGTCGAGCGGCCGGCTGACCCCGCGCAGGTCGAAGGCGGGCGCGCCGGCGGCGGTGCCGACATCGATGCACACGCTGTTGCCCTGGAGCTGGAGGTTGGTGGCGTTCACGTAGTTGGGGTTCTGCGCGATCGTGCCGGCGCCGGCGATACCGGCCGGGTTGTAGTTGCCGCCGGCGTTGTTCCAGACGTCTGAGAACGTGGCGGCGACGGTCGAGGCGTCGTTGCGGAAGATGCCGACGTTGCCGTTGGCGCTGACGATCGAGTTGACGATGCTGACGGTGCCGGCGGCGCCGTTGGTCAGCACGCCATACGCCGTGCTGGCGTGGAGGGTGCAATTGGTCAGGCTCAGGGTCTTGCCGGCGACCGTGGGCGCGAACTCGACGCCGCGCCCGGCCTGGTTGCGGACCAGGCAGTTGTTGAGCGTGGCCGAGGCGGTGCCGCCGACGAAGATGCCGGAGTCGCTGCCGAAGGTGCCGCTGGTGACGACCGCGATGCCGCCGACCGTCGGGGCGCCGCTCAGGATCTGCAGGCCGCGGGTGGCGGCGCTGGTGACGGTGGTCGTGGTGACCGTCACCGCGGCGGCGGTGCGCAGCGTGAGGCCGACCACTCCGAACTTGATCTCGACGTTGTCGAGGATCGTGCCGGCGACGGTCGGGAAGAGGTCGACGCCGTACCAGGCCCCGGCCGCGTTGCCGCCGGTCAGCAGGATCGGCGCGGCGGCCGTGCCGTCGGCGAGCAGCGTGCCCGCGACCTGCAGCTCGGGGCGGCCGAGGTCGACGCCGGCCACCATCTGATCGGTGGTGGCGAAGTTGAGCGTGACCCCGGGCTCGATGGTGACGGTGACCCCGGGCCCGACGGTGAGATCGCCGGGCACGGCGTAGGGCGAGCCGGCCGCGGTCAGCGTGCGGTTGGTCCACAGCGTACCGACCAGGCCGACCGTCGCGTCGGCGATGTAGGGCAGGGCGCCCAGGTCGCCGCCGCCCATCGCGCCGAACCGGGCCGGCGAGTTCGACGTCAGGCGCAGGTTGCTGGCGCCGACGTACAGCGGGTTGGTGCTGATCGTCGCGGTGCCGGCGATGCCGGCCGGGTTGTAGTTGCCGCCGGCGTTGTTCCAGACGTCGGAGTAGGTGGCGAGCACGGTCGAGGCGTCGTTGCGGAAGATGCCGACGTTGCCGTTGGCGCTGACGATCGAGCTGACGACGTTGACGGTGCCGGCCGCGCCGTTGGTGAGCACGCCGTACGCGGTGCTGGCGTGGATGGTGCAGTTGACCAGGTTCAAGGTCTTGCCGGCGACGGTGGCGGCGAACTCGACGCCGCGGCCGGCCTGGTTGCGGACCGAGCAGTTGCTGAGCGTGGCTGCCGCGGTGCCGCCGACGAAGATGCCGGAGTCGCTGCCGAACGTACCGCTGGTCGCGACCGCGATGCTGCCGATGGTCGCGATGCCCGACAGGATCTGCAGGCCGCGGGTGGCGGCGCTGGTGACGGTGGTGGCGGTGATCGTGACCGCGGCGGTGGTCCGCATCGTCACGCCGACGACGCCGAACTTGATCTCGACATTGTCGAGGACCGTGCCCGGCGCGGTGGGGAAGACGTCGACGCCGTACCAGGCGCCGGCCGCGTTGCCGCCGGTCAGCACGATCGGCGCGGCGGCGGTGCCGTCGGCGACCAGCGTGCCCGCGACCTGCAACTCGGGCCGGCCGAGGTCGGCGCCGGCCACCATCTGATCGGTGTTGGCGAAGTTGAGCGTGACCCCGGGATCGATCGTGAGGGTGGCGCCGGTGCCGACGGTGAGATCGCCGGGCACGGCGTAAGGCGAGCCGGCGGCGGTAAGCGTGCGGTTGGTCCAGACGGTGCCGACCAGGCCGACGGTGGCGTCGGCGATGTAGGGCAGGGCGCCCATGTCGCCGCCGCCCATCGCGCCGAACCGGGCCGGCGAGTTCGAGGTCAGGCGCAGGTTCGTGGCGCCGACGTACAGCGGGTTGGTGCTGATCGTGCCGGTGCCGGCGATGCCGGCCGGGTTGTAGTTGCCGCCGGCGTTGTTCCAGACGTCGGAATAGGTGGCGGCGACGTTCGAGGCGTCGTTGCGGAAGATGCCGACGTTGCCGTTGGCGCTGACGATCGAGCTGACGATGTTGACGGTGCCCGCTGCGCCGTTGGTGAGCACGCCGTACGCCGTGCTGGCGTGGATGGAGCAGTTGACCAGGTTCAAGGTCTTGCCGGCGACGGTGGCGGCGAACTCGACACCGCGGCCGGCCTGGTTGCGGACCGCGCAGCCGTTGAGCGTGGCCGAGGCGGAGCCGCCGACGTAGATGCCCGCGTCGCTGCCGAAGGTGCCGCTGGTCGCGACCGCGAGGCCGGTGAGGGTCGGCGCGCCGGCGGTGATGCGGACGCCGTTGGTGCGCGAGTTGGCGATCGTGACCGCGCTGGTGGTGAGGACGTTGCCGGCCGACAGGTAGGTCAGGCCGACCACGGTGCCGTCGAGGCTGGTGTTCGAGATCGATGCCGCGGTCGCCAGCGGGTCGATGACCAGGCCGTACCAGGTGCCGGCGCCCGCGACCTGGCCGCTGACCGCCACCGGCAGCGCCGCGGTGCCGTCGACGGTCAGCGTGCCCTTGACCGTGAGCTCGACCTTCGCGACGTCGAGGCCGGCTGCCTGGCTGTCGCCGTTGACCGCCTTGATGACGGTGCCGGCCTGGATCGTCAGCGTCGAGCCGACCGGCACCGTGAGGTCGCCCTGCACGATGTACGGGCTGCCGGCCGCGGTCCAGGTCTCGTTGATGATGTTGCCGCCGGCCTTGATCGTGTCGGCGCCGGCGGTGGGCGCGGCGACCGCGGCGAGGGCGACCGCGAGCAGGAAGACGAGGAGGCACAGGACGTGGCGGCGCATGGCCGCCGCAGCCTAGCCGCAATGGCCGCGCCCGTCAGCGATTCTCGCGCCGGTCGCGACCGCGGTCACGGCCGCAGCGCCCGGTACGTACCGGTCCCACGGCGACCAGATCGAGCGCTACGGCGGCGGGCTCGGGATCCGTGACCTCGGGGCGTGGGCGCGGCCACCGGCACGGTGACCAAGGCGGAGCTGGCCGAGTTCCTCCGCGGTCACTCGCTGCGCTAGCGCTCACCTGAGCGGGGGCGCCGCGGTCGGGCGCCGCGTGATCAGCATGTGGGCGTGGAGCCGGCGGTCGGGGTAGCCGAAGCGGAACGGCAGCGGGACGGCCGGGTGCTCGGCCCACAGGTCCACGAACGCGCGGTTCCACTCGCGGCGCGGCCCCTGATCCGAGGGCTCGAACGCGCCCAGGAAGGTGCCGTAGGTGAGCTGCTCGAGCCCGGCCCGCTCGGCGAACGGCGGCGGGATGCCGGTGGTGTCCGAGACCATCCACACCAGGTGCGCGGTGAGGTAGTCGCGGATCATCGAGAAGTCCTTGCCCCACAGCAGGAAGTCGGCGGCGCGGGTCATCGCCGCGACCGGGCCCTTGGCCTCGAGGTGGCGCAGCAGCGACGGATCCTTGGTCAGGTGGGCGTCGTCGAGGTTGAACGCGATGTGCCGGAACACCCGCTCGGGGCCGCCGCCGCGCGGCCGGAAGCGGAGCTCCGTGTTGGCGAACGCCAGCGAGAAGTCGGGCGGCACCAGGTCGGGGTCATCGGGGTTCAGGATCTGCGCGCGCTGGCCTTCGAGCAGCTTCTGCTCGGCGGTCGACAGGTAGTGGATCGTACCGTCGTCGTCGAGCGCGAAGTAGCGCAGCGCGGTCGGCTCGAAGCCGTGCACCGTCAGCGCGACGAGGTCGCACGCGAGCTGACCGGCCAGCTCGCCGCGCTGGGCCCGCTTCAGGTTCCGCGACCGCTCCCAGTTGCCGCGCAGGAGCCAGGTCATGGTCTCGTCGAGGTCGGCCAGGAGCTTCCGCTGCTTCCGCTTCGACCCGAGCGTGGCGAGGCGGCGCGGATCGCCGGCGTACTCCAGCGAGATCAGCGTCAGCTCGGTGGCGTCGGGGAAGGTCGTCAGCGCCGACAGCAGATCGCTGCCGCCGAACGGATACACGACCACCTTCGGCAGGTCGGCCGGCCGCAACGCCGCGAGGTACGGCCGGGCGACCGCGAGGTAGCCATCCTGGTACTGCTTGACCAGCGTCGCCAAGGTCGCGCAATGCGCGTCGACGATCACCTGATCGAGCGGCGCCGGCACCGGCGTGCCGTCCGCGCACGCGGCGACCCGAAACAGCAGCTTCGCCTCCGCGATGTAGTCCTGGCCGTCGCCGTCGGGTGCGGCATCGACCGTGGCATCGACCGCGGCGAGCGGTGCCGTGGTCCGCGCGTCCGCCGGCGCTGACGTTGGCCGACCATCGCCGCCACGGCCGCACGCCAGGAGCGCCACACCGACGACGCCCAGCGCAACAGACCGCATCATCGGGCGCGGCTCACAGGAGGTCGAGCACCGCGCCGTCCATCACCTGCCGCACCGCGGTCAGGCGGGGCCCGACCACGACCTGCACGACGTCGGCGCCGAGTTGGTAGATCATGACGGTCTCCTCGGCGCCCTCGAGCCGCGTCGGCTGGCCGACCAGGTTGACGATCTCGTCGATGGCCATGCCCCGCGTACGGCAGCAGGTCGTGGACATCGAAGCTGGGACCGCGGCGTCGCCGGAACCATTCGAACATGGGGAGAGCATAGGTTCTCTGCCCTCGCCCCGCGAGCGTCAGGGCCGGGCCGGGTGCGGGCCGGGTGCGTGGTAACCTGGCCTGGTGGCGTGGGATCGGACGTACGAGGCGGGCCAGCGGGCCCGGGTGGCGATCGTCTGCGACGGCGCGCGGCCGGCGCGCGAGCGCGACACGGCGTGGCAGCAGCTCATCTCCGCCATCGCACCCCAGATCGAGCGGTGGGCCCGCGACAGCCGGATCTTGCGGCGCTGCCGTCTCGACGGCGACGACGACGTCCGCGCGGTGATGGTCGCGGTGCTCGGGCGCCTGGCCCAGCGCGACTTCGAGAACCTCCGCCGGTTCCTCGACCACCAGCCGGTGGCCGGCGACGACGTCGAGGAGGCCGAGCTGCTCGAGGCGCTGGCGCGGCTGGCCCGCCCCGACGATGACGACGATGACGCCGACCACGATGATGGCGGCGACGACGGCGACCACGAAGACGCTGACGATGATGCCGACGACCGCGCGCTCGTGCCCGGCCGCGGCGCCCCGGTCTCGACCGCTGACACCGATGGTGATGATCGGACGCAGACGCCGCTGCGGGGGTGGCTGGTGGCGCTGACCCGGTTCGTGGGCAAGGATCACGTCAAGCGGCGCCTGGGCTGGAGTTCGGTGGCGGCGGCGGGCGCCGAGCTCGCGGCCGAGGAGTCGCGCGGCCGGTCCAAGCGGGATCTGACCACCGACGCCGCGCCCCTCGAGCACGTGCCGGAGGCCGGCGCGCGGCCCCCGGTCACCGACGCGATGACCATGCGCGCGATCCTGGTCGAGATCCGCGCCTACCTGCGGACCCTGCCGCCGGCGATGACGGCGGCGCTCGAGCTGTGGCTCGACGACCACGACTTCGGCGAGATCGCGACCGAGCTCCGGCTCGACGATCCCGGCCGGGCCCGCGCCCTGGTCCGCGCCGGCCAGGCCCGCCTGCGCGATCGCTTCCGCGATCGCTGGCCCGAACTGTGCGCCCCATGAGTGGCGAGGTGCGGACCGTGACCGCGCTGTCGGTGCTGATGGCCGCCCTCGTGCCGCCGCCGCCGGCCCACGCCGGCTGCGATCTCGACGTCGCGCGGCTCGAACCCTCGCGCGGCTCGGTCGCGGCCG
This sequence comes from Myxococcales bacterium, assembly GCA_043775605.1. GTDB lineage: Bacteria > Myxococcota_A > Polyangia > Haliangiales > Haliangiaceae > UBA2376. Next base: position 1,356 of record JAYVSF010000395.1, on the reverse strand, counting down.
GCGCCCGCTGCGGCTCCATCGTGATCGCCACCGACGCCGGCGCGACCCGCTCGTCGAAGGCGCAGATCCGCGCCCGGGCCACGATCCCGTACACCCTGCGCCTGGGCGCCCGTCGCCTGACCGGGGACGGCGACGGCCACGTCGAGCTCGAGCTGCAGGGCGTGTACTTCATGTGGCGCGACGGGGCCTGGGGCGTCTACTTCGACGAGGCCCAGTTCGCGCGCGACGGCTGGCACCTCGTCGGCGCACTCGACAGCCGCCGCGAGCACCGGGTCGTGATCGTGCGGACGGTCGGCGAGGTCGCGATCACCTTCGACGGCGTGGCGCTGGGCCGCTGGCAGCTGGCCGAGACCACCGGGGCCGGGCCGTCGATCGGCCTGACCGGGCGCCGGGGCGCGCGGGCTCGCCTGCTGGTCCGCGACGTCTCGCTCACGCCGCTCAGGGCGGTGGCGGCCCGCTGACCGTCACGATGCGGACGTCGTCGTAGTACGACAGCGCGCCCAGCGGCCAGTCGATCAGGATCCACAGCCCGCTGACCAGGAACCAGCCGAGGCCCTCCGAGTGACGAGCGGTGGTGCCGGTGCCGATCACCGCGCCCCCTGCGTCCCGCACCTCGATCGTCGCCCGGTCGGGCTTGCCGTCGGGAAAGACGCGATAGACGTAGTAGGACGAGCCGTGCTTGGCGCCGTCGTAGATGAGGGTCTTGGCGCGCACCTGGCCGTCGACGAGGATGCTGGCGTCGGCGGCCTGCACCACCACGTTGATGTTGGCGCGCGCGGTGCCGCGCTCCTGCCGGCGCAGCATCGTCGCGCACCCCGATGAGGCCAGCGCGACGAGCACGACGACCGCGACGGCGCGGGTCCGGATGTGGGAGGAAATCACGGCTGACCTCCGCCGACGACGGCCGAGGTCGGCGCGCTCACCGACACCTCGTTCATGCCGTACAGCCCCGACCCGTAGATGTCGATCAGGGTGCCGATGCCGAAGGTCATGTAGTCGAGGCGCAGGTAGAACTTGTAGCCCCGCATCAGGTCGCGTTTGAGCAAGATCTCGCGGCGGCTGCCGTCGGCGAACTCGGCGGTGAGGGTCACGTACCGCGCCGGCGAGCTGACGGTCAGCGCCGGCAGCCTCGTCGTCTGCGTGTACACGACGTCGCCGCTCCGGCCGGTCTCGCGCATGCTGTAGGTTCGCCACGACCACGGCGCCGGCTTGCCGTCGAGGTAGAAGGTGGTGCCGGTGGCGTCGGCCTCCGACATGTGCAGGAAGATCGTCTTGCGGTTGCCGTTGAGGATGGTCGCGCAGCCCGGGGTCATGATGCCCAGGGCGAGCGCGGCCGCGATGAGGCGTGGACGATGG
>JAYVSF010000394.1:0-8389 GCA_043775605.1 Myxococcales bacterium | reverse complement strand
CTGGCGAACGCGGGGTGGGTGGAGGACGTCCGGCCGGCGGAGCACGCGGTCCACATCCTCGCCCACCAGATCATGGCCCTGTCCCTGCAGGAGGGCGGGCTGTCGCGCCACCGTGTATTCGACTGGGTCGTCGACGCGTATCCCTTCGCCGGCATCGGCGACGACGAGCTCGGTCGCCTGGTCGACACGATGGTCGCGCGCGAGATCCTCCACGAGTCCGACGGGCTGCTCAGCCTGGGCGGGCGCGGTGAGAAGCTGTACGGCCGCAAGAACTTCTTCGAGCTGTACGCGATCTTCAACTCGCCGCCGGTGTTGCGGGTCCACCACGGCCGCGACGAGGTCGGCTATGTGCAGGCCGGCTTCGTCCAGGGCCACGACCACCGCAAGGGTCCGCTGTGCTTCCGCCTCGGCGGACGCCCGTGGCAGGTGCTCGAGATCGACTGGTCGCGGGGCACCATGTCGGTGAAGCCGGCCGCGGGCGGCCAGGTCGCGAGCTGGCTCGGGCCACCGAGCGTGCTGTCGTTCGTGGTCTGCCAGGCCATGCGCGACGTGCTGCGATCCGATGACGACGGTGGCGCCACGCTGACGCCTGGCGCCGCGGCCGAGCTGCGCTCGTTGCGCGAAGGCTACGCGGACATCCTGGACGCCGGCGACGCGCCCCTCGAGTCCACCGATGACGCGATCCAGTGGCACACGTTCGCCGGCGGCGCGATCAACCGGCTCCTGGCCGCGGGCCTGGAGGAGCTGACCCACAAGAAGTGGGTGAGCGGCAACCTGACCATCCGCTCGAAGGAGGTCGGGCTGGCCGAGACCAGGCGCGCGCTCGCGCGGCTCGTTGGGCTGCGCTGGGAGCCCATCGCGACCGCGAAGGCCCACGCCATGGTCCGCGGGGTCATCAGCAAGTTCCAGCCGTGCCTGCCGGAGGACGCCGAAGATCGCCTGCTGGCCGAGAAGCTGCTCGATCTGCCCGGAACCCTGCGCTTCCTCGCCCGCACCCGCACCGCCATCGCGCGTCAGGTCGGCGACGGTTTGCGACTCGATGACGATGCCGTCGACGTCATCCCCGAACTCCAGCCCGAGCTGGTCATCCCGCCCGGCGTCACGCCCTACGCCGCCCGGAACCCGGTCGTCTGGATCGATCAAGCAGAGGACCTGGAGGCCGCGTGCAGGGCGATGGCAGCGGAGACGGTGCTCGGGCTCGACGTCGAGACCGCGCTCGACTTCGCGACGTGCTGTCTGATCCAACTCGCCGCACCCGATCGCACCTGGCTCATCGACCCGCTGGCCCTGGCAGACCTGTCCCCGCTAGCTACGATCCTCGACAACCCACGCATCGCCAAGATCATCCACAACGCGCGCTTCGAGCGTCGCATCCTCGCCAAGCTCGGCTACGCCATCGACGGCGTCGTCGACACGCTCACAGCCTCGCGCGCTCGCCGCGGTCGCGACGCCGCGGGCGGCCATTCGCTGTCGGCCGTCGTCCACCGCGAGCTCGGCCACTACCTCGACAAGACCCAGCAGGTCTCGAACTGGTCCCGCCGCCCGCTCGCCGACGCCCAGCGCGCCTACGCGGCCGCCGACGCCGAGATCCTGCTCGCCCTCCACGAGAGGCTCGTCCTTCCGCCGCTAGCGTAGGCGGCGCTCATCCATGAGCGGCGAGGGAGCGGTGCGGGGCGGCGTCGTCGCCGCGGCAGAACCATCGAGGGACAAGGAGCCGGTCGGTGGTCGCCGTCCATGGACCGCGGTCGGTGGTGAAGGCGAGCGCAAAGCCAGCGACGGCGACCGCGTCCATCACGGCAGGGCTCCACGCGCCATCGGGGTAGGCGAAGAGCGGCGATGCGGTGTCACCGACCTCGGCGAGCATGCGGAGCGAGCCGTCGAGTTCGCGGGTGAGGGTGGCGACGTCGGCGTCGGCGAGGCGGACATGGTCGACGCCGTGACTACCGATGCGCCATCCTGATTGACGAAGGCGGCGGAGTCCATCGAGGTCGAGGTGGACGCCGCGGGGTAGCGGAACGGCGAGGGCGTGGGCGAGGCGCGTGAGGGCGTCGTGGCGATGGGGGGCGGCCAGCTTGGCGAGCCAGCGCTTTGGGGCGCCGATGACGCAGATGGGGACATCGGGCGCGGGCGGGAATCCGAGCTCGGTGAGGGCGCGGTCCCAGTCGGGGCGACCGAGGCCGGCGTGGACGAGCGAGTACCAGGTGTCGAACCAGAGCGGCGTGCCATACGGTTCGACCGCGCCGTGGCGCGCGTCGACGCTGGGGCCGCGCATGGACGCCGGCCGGCAGAGTTCTGGCGGTCGTTGACCAACCCGGACTGGCTGCAGGAGATCTTGGCGGCGCGGGGGCTGACGTTCGAGGTTCTCCCCGATGCCGGCCATCCGCGCGGCATGCACGTGTTCGTGGCGGGCGATCTCTCGGGTGGACGTGGCCGCCCTGGTGGCGCGGATCGTCGATGAGAGCCGGCGGTCGAGTCGGTCGGCACGCAGGTGCTGTTGATGAAGCGCTGGCTCGACGGCCGCCAAGGCAACTCAGCCGCGCTCAAGGAACTCTATCCCATCCTCGCCCCCATGAACGGCGTCCGCGAGCGGCTCGGCCTCGGCGAGGTCGACCTCGCCGAGGCCAAGGGCTTCCCCGAGCGCGAGGAGGCGGAGGAGGTCGTCGAGAAGGGCCAGATGGATCAGGCGGCGCGCGACTACGGCGAGGCGTGGGAGACGCTCTACGAGGCGATGGATGAAGGCGTGGAGCAGTTGTACGAGCTGGCGAAGAAGGGCGAGCAGAACAAGCCAAGCTTCGGCCAGGCGCTCCTGTCGGCGCTGCTCACCGCGGCGGCCGGCAACGTCCTCGGGGTGATCGCCAAGGGGCTGTTCGCGGTCGCCGCCGACGACGCGGTCAAGGCGGCGATCGCCGAGCTGGTGAACGCTGTCGTGAGCGACACCTCGCAGGCCGTCATCGCGCCGGCGATCGGTGAGGTCATCGCGGGCGCGGGCGACGATGTCGACCTCAAGGCGCTCCTGTTCGTGCGCGGCGGCCTCAAGGAGATCTGCCGCAGGACCAAGTCGCAGCACGTCAAGGCGCTCAACGGCAAGATCGCGACCGGCAAGATGAGCGTCGCCCAGGTCCGCGGCGCCGAGAGCGCCGTGCGCAAGAGCGAGAAGGCCGCGATGACTCGGCTCAAGAGCGCATCAGCTACTGACTGGGTGCGCTACGTGGCCCAGTCCAGCGTCGGCGGCGATCAGTCCAAGGGCGTCGGTGGCAGCGTGTCGGGCAACGTCACCAACCTCGACAACTACTACGGGGAGTCCGTGCCGTCGGGGCCGCGTCAGGCCGCGTACCGCAGGGGCACGCACGAGGGCGCCGCCGGCATGCTGCGCGTCGAGGTCATGACCTACGAGCACAGCATCAGCGGACCGGCCAGCGGCCTGGTCGACATCCGCGAGATCAACGCCAACAAGCTCAACAAGGAGATGGCCGAGCTCCTACTCGCCGGCGAGAACGTGAAGACCCTCAACGACCTGAAGGTTCCGAAGGAGGTCCACGTCAAGTACAAGGTCTTCAAGGGGCGCAACACCTACGACTACCCGACGCTCAAGATGGTGGTCGACGAGGATGGCGGGGTGCAGGAGTCGCTGCCCGAGGAGGGCGCGCCCACCGACACGAGCGTGTGGCAGGACATCCGCAAGGCGCCCATCAACCCGTCGATGATCAAGTGAGGCGCGGCGCGATGACCGGACCGCGTGCGCGTCGGTGGCAGCTCGTGGCGCTCGTGATGCTCGGCGCCCTGGCGTGCGGCAAGAACCGACCGGGGGTCGCGCGCCCCGATGAGCTGGTCCGTCGCTATCAGGCGTGCTGGACGGCGTACAACGCCGGCCGGTGGGGCAAGGTCGCGGCCTGTTACCCTCAGGACTACACCCTTTCGGTGCCCGGGCTGGCCGGTGCGGCGACCGACAGCGCCGATTGGGTCGCCGACGCGAAGCAACACGGCATCGTCGCGCTCGGCGACCGCGGCGAGCCCGAACTGGTGGTGGTCGGCGACGGGTGGCTGCTCGGCGTGGTGCGGGTCGCTGGCACCGATGGTGGCCAGCCGGTCGGCGTGCGGCTCGCCGAGCTCATCGAGTACGACGCGCGCGGCAAGGTGACCCGCCACGAGCAGTACTACGACCTGGCGGCGCGGACCCGACCGCCCGCCGCGGCCGCGCTGCGGGTCGTGATCGCCGACGACCAGCTCGAGGCCGTGCGCGCCAACGAGGCGACGGTGGGGGCGCTGCTCGACGCGTGGCGCGACGGCCGGATCGACGCGGTGGGCGCGCTGATGACCGATGATGTGGTGTGGACCGAGGCCGCGCTCGACCTCCACCTCGACAAGGCTGGACTGCTCGCCCACCTCGCCGGATGGCGGCAGGCCTTGCACGACGGCGGCCTGGATCTGAATCAAACCTATTTCGGCCGCGACTTCGTGATCGTGCGCGGCGCCCTGGACGGGGAAAACGACGGCGATGTACCGGCGCTCGGCATCTCTCTCCCTTCCCCCACCGCTTCCCCCACCTGCGCCGCTCAACGGCGAGTCCGCGGTGGGGACCGAGGCGATGGCCGTCGTGTCGGTCGCCGCCGGCGAGCTCGTCGTGGTCGCGGTCGGCACCAGCCGGATCACTCCGGCCACCGCCGCGCGCTTCTCATCCATCCCGACGGTCGAGTAGTCGAGTCTGGTTCCGCGGTCCTGGTCCCATGGCCCCGATGGCGGGTGCGCGGGTGGTCCGCGTCGGATAGGATCGCGTGGTGGCCGATGCTGCGAAAGCGAGGATCGCGACGGTCGCCGATCTCCTGGCGATCCCGGAGGAGCATCGGCGGCACGAGCTGATCGACGGCGTACTGGTCGAGAAGGAAGCTGCCTCGGGCCGTCACGGCGGGGCGCAGGTCCGGATCGCGCGACGGCTGGGCCCGTATGACCGGCGGCCAGGCGGCTCGTCGCCCGGGGGGTGGTGGTTCGCGACCGAGGTCGAGATCCAGCTCACCGACGGCCAGGTGTTCCGACCCGACGTCGCCGGCTGGCGCCGGGAGCGGATGGTGGCGCTGCCGGACGTGGTCCCGATCCGGCTCCGCCCCGACTGGGTCTGCGAAATCCTGTCGAAGAACCGCCGCAACGATCTGATCACGAAGAAGCGCGCCTACCACCGGGACGAGGTCGGTCACTACTGGTTGATCGATCCGGTCGAGGAGACGCTCGCGGTCCAGCGCTGGCATCCCGCCGGCTACGTCGAGGTGCTCATCGCCGACCGCGACGAGCGAGTCCACGCCGAGCCGTTCGAGGCCATCGAGATCCGGGTCGCGGTCCTGTTTGGCGACGACGACGACTGAACGGCGGCACGCACGACGAGGCGCAGTCCGACCACGTTCCGACCACCTACGCGTAACGAGCTGGACGGCCAGGTGCGCGTGGCTAACAGGCTTGACACCTCGCACGATGGCCGCCAGCCCGCCGATGACCATCCACGGCGCCGAGGTCTGCTCGAGGCCCGCCGCGACGGCCGCCAGCGCCTGCACGATGGGCGGACGGGAGTCAGGAGTCTTGGCGCGCACGTCGTTGGATCCGCGCCCAGCGGCGCCGCACGTCGGCGACGGTATGCTCGGTCGCCGGATCGCGCGGTCCGGGCCATAGCTTCATCGCCGCGAGCAGATCGAGCGCGGACAGGAACTCCGCGATCGCGCGCGCGGGCTCTGGCCCGCTCTGCGCCATCAGCGCACGCTGGCGCGCGGCGGCGGCCTGGTGCCCGCGTCGCACGCGCTGCAGCGCGGCTCGCTCGTCGCTCCTCTGGTTGGTCCGTACCACGTCCACCGAGCACGCGACCGCCGAGCAGACGAGGGCGCGCGCGCGACGCGATCCGCGCGCGGGCGGTGGCCGACGAGGTCGTCGTGTTCTGTGGCGTGCACGGGACGCCGCTCGACCCCGCGAGCGGGGACGCGGTGGTGGCGCGGTTCAGGGCGGCCGCGAACGACGAGGGCGGCGGCACGGCGCGGCGGTGACGGGCCGCGCGCCACGACGTGTCACGGGGTGCGGCACGTGGCGGCGGTAAGATCGGGCGCGGGTGGGGCGGCGAAGAGGTCGGGCTGGCGGTCGTGGCCGTGGTTCCAGTAGTGATAGGGGGCGAGGTGGACGTCGTGGTCGCCGTCCTTGACGACGAAGAGGGTGGTGGCGAAGCGGACCGCTGGCGTCGCGCCGTCCTGGTCGGGGGACGCGACCAGTAGCTGGAGGCCGAGGTCGGTGGCGAGGCGGAGGAGCTGCTCCTTGCGGCCGGCGTCGATGCCGTAGAAGGCCTCGTCGAAGAGGAGGGGGCGGATGGCGGCGCCGGCCGCGTCGAACATGAGCTTGGCCAGCGCGAGCACGAGGAGGTAGTTGGGCACGCCCTGCTCGCCGCCCGAGCCGATGACGCGGAGGCGATCGGTGAGCTCGACGCCGGCGGCGTCGGTCGTGCTCATCTTGAGCTTGAACTCGAACCAGCGGCGGTAGTCGAGCAGGGCGGGCACCTGCTCGTCGGTGGCGCGCAGCTCGTCCTTGCGGACGTCGACCCAGGTCCGGAACCGGTGGCGGCTGTCCTCGTCGAGGATGGACAGGCGCCGGACCAGCTCGAGCAGCTCGGTCCGGTCGGGGCGGGCCCGGAGCTCGAACTGGTACTCGCTGGGGCCGAAGCGGAGGCCGCGCAGCACGCGGTTGATGCCGGTGATGGTCTCGTGCAGGTGATGGACCTGGGCCTGCAGGTGGCGGGCGAGCTCGCCCATGACCAGGCCGTCCATCAGCGCCCGGGTCCGCTCGTTGACCACCGAGCGCTGCTCGGCGAGCGTGCGATCGAGCTCGGCGAGGACGCCGTCGAGCGGCTGGCCGCGCCGATCTTCGATCTGGTTGCGGGCGGGGTCGTAGCCGAAGCCGAAGCGCCCGGCCTGGGCGAGGTTGCGGACCCCGCGCGAGCCGTCGCCGTCGAGCTCGGCGGCGGCGAGGTCGGCGGCCCGGTCCTCGTCGGCGATGCGCTGGCGCAGGGTGTCGAGGCTGCGGAAGCTATCGCCGCGCAGGGTGACCCGGACGTGGTGCGCGAGCGCGTCGTCGTCGGCCGCGAAGTCGTCGCCGCCGGTGCCGGCGATGGCCTGGCGCAGGGCCCCGGTGGCATGGTCGAGGCCGGCGGCGAGGTCGGCGGCGCGGCCGAGCGCGGCCTCGCTGCGCGCGGTGGCCTGGCTGGCCGCGGCGGTGGCGTCGGCCTGGGCGCCGACCAGCTCGTGCCAGCGTTGCCGCGCGCGGTCGGCGTGGCCGCGCAAGGTCGCCAGCCGTTGCTCGAGCTGGGCGAGGTCGACGCCGCCGATCCGGGCCCGCAGGGCCGCGAGCTCGCCGTCGAGCACCTCGAGCCGGACGCCGACCTCGGCCGCGCGGGCGTCGGCGTCGCGCCAGGCCGCGGCGGTCAGCGCGGCGCGATGGTCGGCGATGTCGGCCGCGGGCCAGGCCTCGGCGAGCGCGGCGACGCCGGCGGCGAGCACGCGGGCCAGGTGACTGGCTCGGTCGGCGCCACGCTGGGCGACGTCGGCGATGTCGGCCGCGGCCCGCTCGACCCGCTCGGCGTCGGCGAGCGCGGCGCGGGCGGCGTCGAGCCGGCGTTCGTGCTCGAGCCGCCGCGCCTCGGCGCCGAGCCAGCGCGGCCGCGTACGCTCGACCCGATGGCCGAGCCCGCGCAACGCGACGTCGGCGCCCGATGGTGCTGCGACCGGGCCGAGCGCCGAGGGCTGGTCGAGCGCAGCGGCCAGCGCGGACCGCGCACCGGCGCCGACCGCGGATGGCACGAAGGCCTGCGCGCACCAGGCCGGTAGCTCGACGGCACAGGTCGCGACCACGACCCGCAATCCTGGGGCCACGGCCGCCACCAGCGCACGGGCGCGGGCCCGGTCCTCGTCGGTGACCACCAGCGCGCCGAGGACGGCGTCGCCGGCCAGCGACTCGATCGCCGCCAGGACGGTCGGCTCGACGTCGGCGCGCGGGTCGAGCAGCTCGTACAGCGGCTGGGCCGCGATCCCGGCGTCGGCCAGTGCGCGCCGGGCCTCGCGCGCTCCGGTCGCCGTGGGCACCGAGGGTCCCGCGGCCTCCAGCTCGGTCACGGTCGCCGCCGCCGTCGCCCGCAGCCGGGCGGCGTCGTGGCCGCGGACCCGGGCGTCGAGCACGGCGCGCGCCCGTGCGGCCCGGACGCTGTCGAGCTCGGCGAGCGCCGCCGCGACCTCGGGGCCGCTCGCGACCACGCGCACCGCGGCCATCGCGCGGCCGGCGGGGCCGTCCCCGATCGGGCCCCCGCGCGGCGCGGCGAGCCGGGCCAGCTCGTCAACCAGGCGCGCGGTCGCGGCGAGCTCGCCGGGCAGCTCGG
>JAYVSF010000393.1:0-21483 GCA_043775605.1 Myxococcales bacterium | reverse complement strand
TCGCTGGCCCTTGCCGCGCGCCTGGCGCCCCAGGATCCCGCGGCGCGGGCCGGGCTGGCCGCGGTGCTGCGCCGGGCCGGACGCTGGCGCGAGCTGGCCGCGGTCCTGGCCGAGCTGGCCGCGGTCGTCGTCGACGACGGGGTCAAGGCCGCGGTCCTGCGCGACCAGGCCCGGGTCCACGCCGAGCACCTGGGCGAGCCCGGTCGGGCCCGCGCGCTGCTCGAGCAGGCGATGACGCTGCGGCCCGGCGAGCCCGGCGCGCTGCACGAGCTGGCCGGGCTGTGCGATCAGGTCGCCGACTGGCCCAAGGCGATCGAGCTGCGCCAGCGCGCCGCCGCCGCCACCGACGATCGCCGGGTCCAGGCCGCGCTGTTCCTCGAGATCGGCCGGATCGAGGACGAGCACCGCAAGGACGAGCCGGCCGCGCTGGCCGCCTTCGCCCAGGCCGCCGCCGCCGACGAGCGCAACACCGAGGCCCTGCGCGCCGAGGCCGGGCTCCACCGCCGGGCCCGCCGCAGCGATCGCCTGGTCGCCGCGCTCGAGCAGGAGCTGGTCCGCGGGGTCGAACCGTCGCGCCGCCTGGCCGCCGATCTCGAGCTGGCCCGGCTGCGCGAGGAGGCCGGCGACGTCGATGGCGCGCTGGCCGCGACCCTCGACGCGCTGTCGGTCGAGCCCGATCACGCGGCGGCGCTGGCCGGGCTCGAGCGGGTGGCCCGCGCTCACGGCCGCTGGCCGGCGCTCGCCACCGGCCTGCGGGCCGCGACCCCGACCCCCGCCACCCTCCGCACCCTCGGCGAGGCCCTCGAGCAGCAGGGCGCGTGGGCCGAGCTGGCCGCCGTCCGTCAGGCCGAGCTCGAGCGCGCCAGCCCGGCCGAGCAGCCCCGCCTCGCCGCCGCGCTCGCCCGCCTGCTCGAGGACAAGCTTGGCGACGTCGACGGCGCGCTCCGCTTCCGCGCCCTGGCCGGCACCGCCGACGATCAGGCCGAGCTGATCCGCCTCCTCGAGCGCGCCGAGCGCTGGCTCGAGCTGACGGTCGCCCTCGAGCGCGAGCTGACCGCCGTGCCGCCGTCCGACGTCGACGCCCAGGTCGCGATCCTGGTCCGGCTCGGTCAGCTCTGGGCCGGCAAGCTGGCCCGCCCCGCCGACGCCGCGCTGGCGTTCGAGGCCGTGCTCGAGCGTCAGGCCCAGCACGTGCCCGCGCTCGAGGCCCTCGACGATCTCTACCAGCGCCTCGGCCGCGACAAGGATCTGCTGCGCGTGCTCGAGGCTCGCGCCGACACCACGCTCGACAAGCGCGAGCGCTCGGCGCTCTACGCCCGGGTCGCCGCGCTCTTGCAGGCCAAGGGCGACGTCGACGGCGCCATCGCCGCGTACCTGACCGGCTTCCACGCCGACCCCGGCAACCGCGAGATCTTCACCTCGCTCGAGAAGCTCTGCTACCACCACGAGCGGTGGGCGGCGGCGATGAACCTCTACCAGACCGCGATCGAGCTGGTCGAGGGCGGCGCGTCGCGGGCCTACCGCCTCGGCGATCTCTACGCCCGCCGCGGTCAGGTCCAACTCCAGTACCTCGGCGAGCCGGCCGAGGCCGCGCGCTCGTACGAGAAGGTGGTCGAGCTCGATCCCGACAACGACACCTCGGTGAAGTTCCTCGAGTCGATCTTCTCGGCGCGCAGCGACTGGACCGGGCTGCTCCACGTCTACGAGAAGCGGGCCGGCCTGGCCATCGACGACGAGCGCCGGATCGACACCCTGCGCCGCGCGGCCCGGGTCGCCGCCGGCAAGCTGCGCGATCTGGCCGCGGCCGCGCGCATGTACCAGCAGATCCTCGACCTCGATCCGTCGGACGTCGAGGCCCTCGACACCCTCGAGCGCTGGTACGAGCGCGAGAGCGACTGGGCCCGCCTGGTCGAGGTCCTGCGCCACCGCCTGGCCAGCGCCCCGGCCGGCGACGCCGCCACCGCGCTGCTCCAGCGCATCGCCCAGATCTGCGAGGACGGCCTGCGCGACGAGGCCCGCGCGGTCGAGCACTACCGCCGCATCCTCGACATCGCCCCCGCCAACAAGGACGCGCTCGAGGCCCTCGGCCGGATCTACGAGTCGACCGAGCAGTGGGCCGAGTTCGTCGACGTCACCCGCCGGCAGATCCGCATCACCACCGATCGAAATCTCAAGGCGCTGCTGTACTTCAAGTGCGGCTCGGTCATGGAGGCCAAGTTCGGCAAGGAGGAGGACGCGATCCGCTACTACGACGCGGCGATCAAGACGTCGCCGTCGTGCCTGCCCGCGGTCCACGGCCTGCGCGATCTCTACCGTCGGCGCGAGGACTGGCCGCGGGTGATCGAGACCCTCGAGCTCGAGGTCAAGCTGTGGCAGGACGACAAGGAGCGGGCCGGGGTCTACGCCCAGATCGGCCGCATCTACGAGACCCGGCTGGCCCAGCCCGCGCGCGCGCTCGAGCTGTACCAGGCCGCGCTGCAGGTCGATGCCGAGTGCCTGCCCGCCAACCAGTCCTTGTTCGAACACTACTTTGACGCCGATGAGTGGACCCAGGCGGCGCCGCTGGCCACCGCGCTCGCGGTCAAGGCCATGCGCGATGGCGATCCGACCACGCGCAGCGAGTTCTACCGCCGGCGCGGCCTGGTCGCGCTCCACACCGGCGATCCCAAGGCCGCGGCCGAGAGCCTGATCGTCGCGCTCGAGATCCGGCCGGTCCACCTCGAGGCGCTCGACGCGCTGATCGACCTCCACCGCACCCACCCGAGCGCCTGGGACTTCGACGCGGTCTACCGCGAGCTCGAGAAGCTGTACCGCAAGCGCGAGGACGCCGGTCGCTTCCTGGCCCGGGTCCGGGTCGCCCAGGCCGGCAGCCGCGAGCGCGACGGCGATCTCGATCAGGCGGCCGAGCTGTACGGCGAGGCGGTGGCGCTGGCGCCTGACGACTTCGGCGTGCTGTCGGCCCACGTCGACTTCCACCTGGCGATGCGCCACGACACCCTCGCGGTCACCGCGATCGCCGGCTTCCTCGGCACCACCCCGCCGCCGCCGCTCGACGTCCGGGTCACCGCGCTCATGCGCCAGGCCGAGATCCACGCCGATCACGAGATGCAGCCGGCCCGCGCGATCGCGGTGCTGGGCGACGTCATCCGGCTCGCGCCCGGCCACGAGGAGGCCTACTACCGCCTGGCCCAGGAGCACTTCGTCGCCGGCCAGCACGCCGAGGCCAAGGCCGCGATCGATCAGGTCATCGAGCTGGCGGCGGCGCCCGGCTCGGCGATCTCGCCCGAGAGCCTGGCCCGTTACTACTACTACCGCGGCCGGATCATCGAGGCTGGCGGCGACGCCCGCGGCGCGACCTCGCAGTACCGGCGCGCGATCGACTACGACCCCGGGTACGCCCCGCCGGCCCTGGCTCTGGCCCGGCGCGCCGCCGACGCCGGGGACGTCGCCACCGCCGAGACCATGCTGATCGACGCCGCCCACGCCGCGATGGAGAAGGCCGGGGCCAAGGCCGCGGTCCCGGCCCAGCGCGGGCTGGCCCGCATCTACCTCGCCGCCGGCAACCGGACCTCGGCGATCGAGGCCTACCGCGGCATCCTCGGCGTCGACGACTCGCCTCCCGACCGGGTCGCGCTGGCCGAGATCTACGCCGCCGACGATCCTGGCAAGGCAGTGGCCGAGCTGCGCAAGGTGCTCGAGGCCGACATCCACCAAGCGCCCGCCTACCGGCTGCTGGCCCAGAGCTACGCCCGGCTGAGCGAGCCCGAGCGGGCCGCGCGCGCGCTGATCGTCATGGATCAGCTCGGCTTCGCCGCCGACACCGATCGCACGGCGGCGGCGCGGATGCGCGCGGCGTCACCGACCCGGCTGGCCCGGCGCGGGCTCGACGACGACCTGCGCACGCGGCTGATGGCGACCCCCGCCACCCGCGACATCTTCGGCGAGATCCTCGCCACCGCCGCCGGCGAGCTGGCCAGCCTGTTCCCGCCGCCGCTGATGGGCGACAGCGCGGTGCCGGTCGACGCCCTCGGCGACGAAGCCTTGAGCCAGGCGGTGGTCGAGATCGCGCGGCTGGCCGGCATCCTCGACGTCGAGGTGTTCGTCGGCGAGCGGGTCCCGGGCCTGGTCGCGCTGGTCTCGGCGCCGCGCCGGCTGGTGGTCATCGATCGCGCGCTGGTGGCCGAGCCCGACGCGCCCCGCCGCTACCTGCTCGGCTGGGCCTTCGAGGCCATCCGCGGCGGCTACGCCTTCCTCCATCACCTCGGTCGCCGCCAGCGCGCCGAGCTCGGCAACTTCCTGCGCACGCTGCTGCTGCCCGAGTCCGAGCGCCCGGGGCCGACCAACGAGCTGGTCAAGAGCCTGCCGCGGCGCGCCGCCAAGGTCCTCGAGCGTCACGCCGGCGCCGGTCGCGAGCTCGACGCCGAGAGCTGGATCGACGGCATGCTGGCGATGGCCAAGCGCGGCGGCTTGCTGGCCTGCGACGACCTCTCGGCCGCGACCTGGATGATCGCCCGGCTGTCGGGCGAGATGCTGCTGTCGCACGACGCCACCATCGCGCTCGGCGCGGTGCTCGGCGGCGCCGACCTGGTCCGCTTCTACCTGTCCGACGACTACCACACGCTGCGCGAGCACCTCTCGACCGACGGTCTCTAGCGCGCTGCGACAGTCGTCGGGGGCCGTGGCCCGACCGCTTGCTCGAGGCGGCGCGGGAGCGAGCCGAGGGCCGCCGCCGGCTCGATCCGTGGTCCTCGTAGTTGCCCGAGATCACTGGATCGGGAAGCCTTCCGAGGGCAGGTTCGTAGAGAGGATCGCGCCGTGTGGAACTGGATCACGCGTCGAAGATCGGGATATACGCTTCCCTGGACGGGGACGGCCGGCTAGAATTGTAGCCGAGGCTACGCTCTTAACACGCAGGCCGTGACGGTGGAGAGCGCAGACAGCCTCGAAGACGGAGTCAGGGAATGAGCCAGAAGTTCCAGGCATCGGTGAGCCATCGCGATGACGTGAGCTACGTGAAGCTCACCGGCGTCATCGACGAGGACAACGAGCTGCCGGGCCTGGTCGAGAAGATTCCGGCCGGCACCGCCGTCATCGACCTCGCCGAGATCGAGCGCATCAACTCGTGTGGCGTGCGCGACTGGGTCAACTGGCTCGGTCGGCTCGAGGGCCAGCGGACCCGGATCGTGCTGGTGTCGTGCTCGCCGGCGATCGTCGCCCAGATCAACCTGGTCAACAACTTCACCGGCGCGGGCACGGTCAAGAGCTTCTTCGTGCCGTACTTCTGCCCGGAGTGCGATCAGGAGAAGCTGCTGCTGGCCGAGACCAGCGAGATGGGGCCGGCGCCGCACGAGCCGCCGATCTGCCGGTGCGACGAGTGCGATCGAGTGATGGATTTCGACGATCTCGCCGATTCGTACTTCGCGTTCCTGGGCAGCCAGAAGGCGATGGTCGACACCGATCGGGTGGCCGGCGCCATCCAGGCCCTGGCCCCGAACTCCGATGGCAAGGTCCGCTCGCGCCAGCAGCAGGGTGGCGGCGGGCTGGCGGCGGTGACCTCGTCGCAGGTCCCGGCCCTGCCATCGATCTCGCGGACGGCGTCGCGGCCCGGGATGCCGCCGACCGGCCCGATGACGAAGTCGCGGCCGCCCGGCGCGGTCGTCGCCTCGTTCGGCGGCACCACCGGGCCCGGCATGCGCCCGGTCGGCACCTTCGCTGGCACCACCACCACCGGCAATCGCCACCCCAGCGCGCCGCAGGGCACCGGGCCTGGGCCGGGGCCTGGGCCGGGGGCAGCGGCGAGCCTCACCGGGGCGCCGGCCTTCGGCTCGAGCGTCGTCGGTGATCGCCCGGCCTTCGCCCAGCCGCGCTCGAGCGGGATGATCTATGTCCTGGTCGCGGTGCTGCTCGCCGCGATCTCCGTGCTGACGTTCCTGCTGGTCTCGAGCAAGTAGCTCTAGACCGCGAGGCCCTTCTTGTAGCTGAGCAGCTCCTTCTGGGTCTTGAGCAGGAGCTGGTTGGTCTCGAGCAGCTCCTTGGTCCGAGTCCGGATCTGGTTGGCCAGGCGCTCGCGCTCGCGGGCCTCGGTCTCGAGCATCTCCTGGTACTTGACCTGGACCACGGCCTCGTCGGTGACGTTGCGCTGGATCTCGAGGGCGCCGACCGGCTGGCCGGCCTCGTCGGTGATCGGCACCGCCGACAGAATGAAGCGGAGCGGCTTGGCGTCGGGCTCGCCCAGGATCTTGCCGCTGATCTCGTCGAGGCGAACGTGGCGGTTGCCGGCCCAGCACTGGCGGGCGATGCACTCGTCCTTGCAGATGTTGAGCTCGAGCACCTCGTAGCAGTGCTTGCCCTTGAGCCCGCGCGCGACCTGGCGTGGCAGCATCGCGAAGAACGCCCGGTTGAAATCGATGATCCGCCGCTCGTGGTCGACCACGAAGTAGCTGTCGACGATGGCGCTGGCCACCTTCTTGAACTCCGCGAGGAATTGCTGCAGCGCGGGGTGCGGCTCCATGCCGCGCGAGGGTACCAGATCCGCGCCCGGGGCCGAAGTTTGACCCTCTCGTCGGGCCCGGCGTACGATGCCGCCGTCGATGGCAACCCGAAAAGGTCTGGGCATCTCGGTCAAGATGATCTTGACCACCACGGTCCTCATCCTCCTGACCGTGATCGGGTTCGCCGCGCTCAACACGTGCAACCTGCGCAGCGCGTACGACAAGGCCGCCGCCGACAAGATCGAGACCTTCCGCCAGTCGCTGCGGACCAAGGGCCAGCTCACCACCCAGGTGTTCGGCAAGGCGCTCGAGAAGTTCCTCATCGACAACGCCGACGCCGAGATCGTCCAGCTGGTCGCCAACACGGTGAAGCAGGATGAGGGCGTCAGCCTGGTCTACGTGCTCAGCCGCGATCAGAAGCTGGTCACCTACTGCAAGGTCGCCCGCGGCGCCGCCGAGGTCTGCGATCGCGGCGGCTACCCGGCCGAGATGCACGTCGACGTCAAGCACCCGTCGTGGGCCGGCATGGTCGGCGCCTGGACCAAGCAGGCGGCGGCCGGCAAGACCGACCCGCGGGTCTCGTTCGAGGTCCCGGCCGGCGACGGCCAGGGCGCGATGGAGGTGTTCGGCTCGCCGGTGTTCATCAACGTCGAGGCCACTGCGGCGGCGGCGGTGGCCGCCACCCCCGACGACAACCGCCAGGGCTACGTCGTGTTCGGCTACGACCTGGCGCCGATCGAGCAGTTCGCGCTGGACAGCGCCAAGGAGAAGAAGGCGGCGGCCAGCGCGGCGGTCCTGCGCACCGCGGCGGTCGGCGTGCTGTTCGTGCTCATCGGCACCCTGCTCGCGATCTTCCAGGGCCTGCAGATCTCCAAGCCGATCAAGATGCTGGCCTGGCGGGCCGACCAGATCGCGCGCGGTGACCTGTCGTCGCGCGTCGATGTCCGGTCCACGGACGAGATCGGCGTGCTCGGCCAGAACTTCAACTTCATGGCCGACCAGATCGCGGTGTTGCTGACCCAGGCTGCCGACAAGGCCACGCTCGAGAAGGAGCTCGAGCTGGCGCGCGCGATCCAGGAGACCCTGGTGCCGAGCCACGAGCCGGTCGACAAGCGCACGTTCAAGTTTGCCGGCTACTTCCAGCCGGCGTCGACCTGCGGCGGCGACTGGTGGACGTGGCACGATCTCAAGGACGGCAAGGTCCTGGTCGTGATCGGCGACGTCACCGGCCACGGCGTGCCGTCGGCGATGATCACCGCGGCGGCCAAGGCCGCGTGCGACGTCGCCCGCCGGGTCTCGGGCGACGACCTCGATCCCGCGCGGCTGCTCGAGATCATGAACTCGGCGATCTACCAGAGCGCCAAGCGCAAGTTCGTCATGACCTGCTTCGCGTCGGTGGTCGACACCGTCAAGCGGACCATCACCTACGCCAACGCCGGCCACAACTTCCCGTACCTGTACCGGGCCACCGAGACCGGCGGCGAGTTCGGCTCGCTGATGATCCGCGGCAACCGCCTCGGCGATCTCGAGGACTCGCTGTACGAGGTCAAGACCACCGAGCTGCAGGCCGGCGATCTGCTGGTCTGGTACACCGATGGCATCGTCGAGTGCGAGAACGCGGCCGGCGAGGAGTACGGCGAGAAGCGCTTCCGCGGCTCGGTCCGCCGCGCCTCCGCCCTCGACTCCGCCGAGATCCGCGACTCGGTCGTCACCGACGCCGCCACCTTCTTTGGCGACACCGTCCGTAAGGACGACATCACCTTGGTCATCGGCAAGATCCACTAACCACCAAGGGTGGTGGCGATGGGATCGCCAATGGGGCTACACTCGGGCTCGGAGGGCCACCGAGCGTGGCCACGCGCCGTGTCCAGCCGCCTCGCTCCACCCATCGCCCGCCTCGCGCTCTGCGGACTCGTGCTCGCCACCGCGGGCGCGGCCCAGCTCGCGCATGTCCAGGCCGCGAGGGCCCAGGCCGAGGACGATCTGCGCGAGGGTGACGGCTACTTCGAGGAGGGCAACTTCCGGCGGGCCGCCAACTCCTACGACGCCGCGATCCGCAAGTACCCGCAGCAGGTCCCGCCCGGCGCCTACGGCAAGCGCGCCGCGATCTACGTCATCCTCAAGGACTACCAGCGCGGCCTCCTGTTCGTGAACCAGGTGGCCAAGAAGGTCCACCCCGAGGCGCCCGAGATCCTCGAGCAAGAGGCGCTGATGCGCTGGCAGCTCGGCGACAAGCCCGAGGCCATCGCTCTCGCCGAGCGGGTGGTCGCGCGCAACCCGAAGTCGTTCCTCGCCCAGGGCCTGATCGGCGAGTACGAAGCGACCCGCGATCCGGCCAGGACCATCACCGCGTACGAGGCCTACCTCGGCGCGCGCCCGGCCGAGCTCGAGGGCAACGACATCCTGCCGCGGATCCGGCTCGGCTTCGCCTACCTGGGCCGCGCCCGTAACGACGTGCGCGACGGCGCCGACGCCGACGCCACCGCCGACTATGAGCGCGCGGTCACCCAGCTCGAGCTGGTCCAGCGCAAGTTCGGCAAGCGCGCCAACGCCCAGGTCAACGCCGACAACGGCCTGTGCGCGGCCTACACCGGCCTCGGCAAGTTCGATCGCGCGATCGCGGTGTGCGAGCGGGTCACCGCCGATCCGCGCAAGGTCGACACCAACGGCTCGGTCTGGTTCAACCTCGGCGTCGCCTACCTGGCCAAGCGCCAGCCGGTGCTCGCGCGCTCGGCCGCCGCCGAGTTCTTGAAGCTGCGCAAGACCGAGGCCCGCGGCCTCCACCTGATCGGCGACGCCTACTTCCAGGAGCAGAACTGGGCCTCGGCGCTCGACGCCTACCTGCGCGCCGAGGCGCAGCTCCGCGCCGGCCAGCAGCGCGAGCAGGTCACGCTGTCGATCCAGCTCGGCAAGACCTACCGCCGGCTGCCGTCGACCGGCGCGATCGCCACCGGCGTCAACCCCAACCTGGTCCTCGCCATCGAGAAGCTCGCGGCCGGCGCCGCTGCGGTGCCGTCGAGCCTCGAGCTAGCCGGCGAGCTCGGCAGCGCGTACCTGGCGGCCCGCCAGGACGGCAAGGCGCTTACCACCGCCGAGCGCCTGATCGGTGGCCCGGACTTCGACGGCGCGTCCGACGAGCACCGGACCACGCTGCTCGCGGTCGCCGGCAAGGCCAGCTACAACCTCGGCAAGCTGGCGCCGGCCCGCGGTCGGTTCGAGGCCGCGGTCGCGATCCGCCCGCGCGACCTCGGGCTGCGTCGGGCCCTGGTCGACACCATCAACGCCCAGGCCGCGGCCGCGCTCGACGGCAAGGACCTCGCGGCGGCGCAGGCCCTGCTCGAGCAGGCCCAGACTGTCGACCCCGACGCGCCGATGACTGCGCTCAACCTCGCGGTGCTCGCGATCGATCGCGGCGACTGCGATGGCGGTCAGCGCGACCTCGGCAAGCTCGCCACCCAGCGCGGCTACACCCTGGTCTACGAGCGGCTGCTGGCCCGCACGCTGGTGTGCCAGAAGAAGCCGGACCTGCAGCAGGCCGCGGTCCACTACGCGCTCGCCGACAAGGAGGCCACGAAGAACCAGGCCAACCTGATCGCGGCCGAGATCGACACCGAGTGGGGGCCGCTGCTCGCTGCCACCGATCTCGACGGCGCGGTCGACAAGCTCCTGGCCGCCGCCCAGCTCTCGGCGCAATCGCCCGAGGTCGGCCCGGCCGCCCGCCGCAACCTGGCCCTCGCGCTGTTCCGCCGGGGCTGGCGCCTACTCAAGGCCGGCAAGGCCGCCGACGCGGTCGCCGACTTCGAGCGCGCGACCCGCGAGCCCGCGCTGCTGCAGGGCACCGAGGAGCCGGCGTTCGAGTTCTCGTACGCGCTGGCGCTCCTCGACAAGGGCGACACCGTCGCCGCCAGCAAGAAGTTCCAGGCGCTG
Source organism: Myxococcales bacterium (assembly GCA_043775605.1). Taxonomy (GTDB): domain Bacteria; phylum Myxococcota_A; class Polyangia; order Haliangiales; family Haliangiaceae; genus UBA2376. Next base: position 11,065 of record JAYVSF010000393.1, on the reverse strand, counting down.
GCCAGCGCGGGCAACGCCGGGGCCTACCTCAAGGCGCCGTACGCCAAGGTCGGCACCGCGTTCTTCTCGGCCTACGCCGAGTACCGGTCGCAGAACCCGGTGTCGCGGCAGAAGGCGGCCACCGAGTTCGCCGGGCTGCAGCGCGACGCGACCGGCGGGTTCGCGGTCAAGGTCCGCGATCTGATCGCGTCGTCGTACGAGTTCGTCGCGTTCGATCACTGGAAGGCCGGCCGCAAGCCGCAGGCCGAGAAGGCGCTCGGCCAGGCCGCGAGCTACGCTGGCGACGACGACCTGCGCCGCCGCGTCACGCTCGATCGCGCGGTGATGAAGATGGGCAAGGATCAGCTCGCGACCCTCGAGGGGCTCGGCGGGCAGCCGCCCGAGGCCCTGGTCAGCCTCGGCATCCTCTACGAATCGCTGGGTCGGCCCAAGGACGCCTACGACGCCTGGTCGAAGGCCCGCGCCCGCGGCGCCGCCGCCCGTGACCTCCAGAAGTGGATCGACGCCAAGAAGCGGATCTACGGCTACTGACATGCGCACCTCCGCCCTGCTCATTCCGACCGTCGCGGTGATCGCCGCCGCGGGTGCGCTCGCGATCCGCGCGGGTCACGGCCAGCCGGCGCCGCCGGCCAAGCTCGTGGTCGGCATCTACGCGCCGACCGTCGAGTTCGCGACGTCGCAGGCCCGCCTGCAGTACGCGCAGGGCCTGGCCAAGGCGATCGCCGCGCAGACCGGCATCGAGACCGAGGCCCGCTCGTTCGCCGCGTTCGGCCAGTTGAAGAGCGCCGGCGTCGACTTCGCGGTGGTCGATGGTCAGTGCTACGCCGGCAGCCTGGGCTGGCCGCTGCTCGCGACCGCCGAGATCGGCGGCGGCACCAGCCGGGGCTGGGCGCTGTTCGCCGACGGCGCCGCCGGCATGCAGGACCTCAAGGGCAAGAAGCTGGCGTACGTCCAGACCGGCTGCAACGACAACGGCTTCATCGACAATGCGATGCTCGACTCCGAGGTCGACGCCGCGTTCTTCGCGGCCCGGGTCGGCAAGCCCGATCTGCTCGGCGCGGTGTCCGAGGTCGCGACCTACCACTCGGCGCAGGCGGTGTTCGCGCCGATCGGCAGCCAGAAGGGCCTGACCAAGATCTTCGACACTGGCCTGGTGCCCAACCCGGCGTTCGTCCAGGTCAACGCCAAGGTCGGCGCCGACGTCGTCGCCAAGGTCGGGGCCGCGGTCACCGGCTACGGCGGCGGCGGCGCGATCGCCGGCTGGGCGGGCCCCAACCGCGCGCTGTACCAGGGCCTGGCCGGCCACCTCGGCCGGGTGGTCAAGCAGGGCGTGTTCGCCAACCCCGACCCGGTCCGGTTCGACGCCACCGACGTGCTGATCGAGCCGGCCACGCTCGATCGCAGCGCGACCACCGGCGTCCGTCAGCACTTCGAGCGGCCGCCGGAGCGGATGGAGTGAGCGCGGACCCGAACGTCAGCCTCGGTGCCGAGCCGCGCGAGCCTTCGAGCCTGAGCTGGCGGATCGAGGAGCACGGCGGCGCGACCACGGTCGCGTTCACCGGCGAGATCGACGAGCACGCCGACTTCACGCCGCTACGCACGCGGCTGCGCGGGGTGGTCGGCTTCGAGCTCGGCGCGATCCGGCGGATCAACAGCTGTGGCGTCCGCGAGTGGGTCAACTTCGTGCGCGACCTGCCCGACGTGTCGGAGCTGACCTTCGCCGCGTGCTCGACCGCGTTCGTGACCCAGCTCAACATGATCTACAACTTCCGCGGCCCGGCCCAGGTCCGGTCGTTCCACGCGCCCTACGCGTGCGACGCCTGCGGCCACGACGAGGACCGGCTGGTCGAGATCGGCGCCGATCGCCTGGTCGAGCTGCCGTCGCCGCTGTGCCCGCGCTGCGGCGAGGTCATGCAGTTCGACGATCTGCCGGAGCGGTACCTGTCGTTCCTGGCCGAGCGCTAGGGGAAGCCGATGACCAGCCTGTTCGAGCAGATCGAGCGGCTGGTCGACGGCCACGTCGACGCCGCGGTGCTGATCGACGGCGACCGACGCGTGCTGCGCTACAATCTGGCCTACGAGCTGCTCGCCGGCCGCTCGGGGCGCGACCTGGCGGCCCGGGTCGCGGCCGGCGCTCGCTGCCACGAGCTGTTCGAACTCGACGTCTGCGCCAAGGACTGCGTCGGCTGCGGCGCCCATCGCGACGGTCGCCGGCGCCGGGTCGACGAGGTCGGCGCCACCCGCGGCGACGGCGAGGCCCTGACCATGATCGTCAACGCCACGCCGATCGATCTCGACAACGGCCGTCGGGTCGTGCTCGAGAGCTACCGCGACGTCACCGGCGACGTCCGGATCCAGCGCCGGCTCAAGCTGGCGATCGACCACGAGCGCCACATCAGCGAGAGCCTCGAGGAGACGGTCCGGGCCCGCACCGCCGAGCTGCGCGCGGCCCAGGCCCAGCTCGTCCATCAAGAGAAGATGTCGTCGCTCGGCCGGATGGTGGCCGGCATCGCCCACGAGCTCAACAACCCGATCAACTTCGTCTACGGCAACGTCGACTTCCTCGGCGAGTACATGGAGGACCTGCTGCGGCTGGTCGCGGTCGTCGATCACGCCGCGCTGGCGCCGGCGATCCGGGCCGAGGTCGACCGCGTCAAGGCCGAGATCGAGTACGACTTCCTGGTCGAGGACTGGCGCAAGCTGCTGCGTTCGATCCGGGCCGGGGCCGCGCGCACCGCCGACATCGTCGCCGACCTCAAGAACTTCTCCCGCACCGACGGCGAGGGCCTGGGCGAGGCCGACGTCATCGCCGGCATCGAGACCTCGCTCAGCCTGATCGGTCCGCTGCTCAAGAACCGGATCGAGCTGCGGCGGCGGATCGCGCCGGGGCTGCCGCGGGTGGTGTGCAACGCCGGGCACGTCAACCAGGTGTTCATGAACGTGCTCACCAACGCCGCCCAGGCCATCACCGGCCCGGGCTGGATCGAGATCGTCGCCGAGGCGATCGCCGACGGCGCGACCCTGCGGATCGCGATCGCCGACTCCGGGTCCGGGATCGAGCCGGCGCTGATGGCCCAGATCTCCGATCCGTTCTTCACTACCCGCGAGGTCGGGGGCGGCACCGGGCTCGGGCTGTGGATCGCCGCCAACATCGTCCGCGCCCACCGCGGCAGCCTGACCTGGAGCAACCGCGCCGGTGCCGGCGCCGAGTTCGTCGTCGAGCTGCCGGTGCGCGGCCCGGCGCCGGTCGTCGCGCCGACGGCCACCCCCTCGACCGATGCCGCGCAAGACTGAGCCGCCGCTGGGTCGCCATCGCCTGCTGGTGGTCGACGACGAGCCCTACAACGTCGACCTGGTCCGGCGGACGTTCCACCGGACGTCGACGGTGTTCTCGGCCGCCGACCTGACCACCGCGTGCGCGGTGCTCGCCGCCGAGCCGATCGAGCTGGTGCTGGTCGACTACCGGCTCGGCGCCCAGCCGGGCGGCACCAGCGGCCTCGACGTGGCCCGCGCGGTGCGGGCCCAGCGGCCGGCAGCAGTCGTGGTGATGGTCACCGGCTATGCCGACGATCCCGCGTTGCGGGCCGCGCTGCGGGCCGGCGAGCTCGACGAGCTGATCGGCAAGCCGTGGACGCCCGTCGAGCTGCGCCGCCGGGTCGACGCGCTGCTCAGCCGCAAGCGGCCCTGAAGCTCGCCTGATCAGTCGGGGCGCGCTATCCTCCGCGTTCTCCTGATCGGTGAGGCGGCGATGGCTTCGAAGAAGAAGGCGGTTTGGCCACTGGAGGCGCACACGCGCGCGAAGCACGAGATCCTGCGTCGGTATCTCGAAGCATGGACGACGATCCTCGGTGTCGCCGGGTTCCCCCGCATCGCGTACGTCGACGGGTTCGCCGGACCCGGGATCTACGAGAACGGAGAGGAGGAATCTCCGATCATCGCGCTCAAGGCTGCGCTTCAGCACAGCGACCGCGTGACGAGCGAGATCCGGTTCCTCTTCATCGAGAAGGATGGCGAGCGGGCCGAGATACTCGAGCGGGAGGTCACGAAGCTCGAGCTGCCGTCGCGGTACCTCGTCCGGATCGCGCCCGGCATGTCTTTCGAGGGCGGGTTTCGAAAGCACCTGCTTGAGCCATTTCTGGCCGCGGGGAAGGAGTTGCCGCCGACGTTTGCGTTCATCGACCCCTTTGGATGGAAAGACGTACCCTTCTCACTGGTGCACGAGATCCTCAAACACAAGGGCTGCGAGGTCTTGGTCAACGTCATGTACGAGGAGATCAACCGGTTCCTTGAGCACCCGGATCAACCCAGCAACTTCGACGAGCTCTTTGGGACTCCTGAGTGGCGAAAGGCGTCCGATCTCTCCGAACCGGCGCGTCGTAGGGACTTCATCCACAACCTGTACCTCTCCCAGCTGAAGAACGTTGCCGGTGCTCGGTACGTGCGTTCATTCGAGATGCGCAACAAGAAGAACGCCACCGACTACTTCCTGTTCTTCGCGACCAACAGCCCGAAGGGCATCGCCAAGATGAAGGAGGCGATGTGGAAGGTGGATGAGTCCGGAGAGTTCCGATTCTCCGACGCCACGAACCCGGCGCAGGTTCTCCTCTTCGAGCAGGGGCCGAACTTCGGCGAGTTGCGACGGCAGTTGCTCCGCCGTTTTGGGGGAACGACGACGACAGTCGCGACGATCGAGGATTTCGTCCTCGGCGAGACCGCATTCCGAGAGACGCACTACAAGAAGCAGATCCTTGCCGTGCTCGAGGACTCTGGGCAACTCATCGCCGTCGACCCGCCCCCGAGTCGTCGCCGCAAGTCGTACGCCCCCGACCTGAAGTTGCGCTTCGAGCCGTCGCTACTACGGAACGACGGCGAGTGACGGTCCGCGGGTTCGCTTGGGCGCGGGGAACTCGTCCCAGGTCCGGCCACCGAGTTCGCGACCACTCTTCTTCTTCTGCACGCCGCCCCACTGCTTGAAGAAGAAGGGTACGCGCTGCGATCTGCACTGCCGCTGGATCGATCGCACCCAGTCGGCGTCCATCGGTCGCGCACCAGGGCCGCTCTCGCCGCCTACGATCACCCAGTGGATGTCGGTCAGGTCGACGTCACCGAGATCTTCGAGAAGGGGTTCGATCGACAGGAACCGGATAGCCGCCGGCGACTGGCGCAGCAGGTCGATCCGGGGCAGTCCGTAGCGGCGATCCTCGACGCTGACCCCGAGCCAGATGTGGCGACGGTGTACCAGCTCACGCGGCAGGTCGCGCGTCACCTCGAGCAGGCGATCGGCCCGCTTGGTCAACACCTGGTAGGTGTGCCAGTCGGCCGCGTTCATGGTGTCGAAGACGCGGCGGATGAAGCCCGTGCCGACGCCGACCTGGAAGAGGTCGCTCATCGAGTTTACAAAGATGCGACGTGGCCGCTTCCAGCGGAGGGGCTCGTCGAGCTTCTCCGGGACCAGGCGCAGATCGAAGCCTTGTCCGTACGGATGGTCCGGGATCCCGCGCCACCGCTCCGCGAACGTCTCCGCGTAGCAGTGCTTGCAGCCCGGCGAGACCTTGGTGCAGCCGCGGACCGGGTTCCAGGTCGCGTCCGTCCACTCGATCGCGCTGCCGTCACTCATGACCTGAACACATGAGTAGCACCGCCGAGGATCGCGGTCCACGCCCTCGCGCGACCGGCTCACCAGTCGCGCCAGGCCTTGCCGAGGTCCTTGCCGCGCAGGCCGGCGGCGTGCGCGATGTCGTCGAGCGCGTCGATCAGGGCCTCGCGCTCGGGGGTGTCGATGACGTTCCGGCGATCGTTCCAGGCGTTGATGGCCTCGAAGGTGGCCTGCAGCACCGCGCGCTTGGCGGCGGGCTTGGCGGTCGCGGGCAGCTTGGCGAGCGCCCGGGCGCCGGCCTGGATCAGCTTCTGCACCGCGAGCCGATCGGGCTTGCGCACCAGACCGTCCCACTCGAAGAGCAGGTCCGGCGAGCGCGCGAGGCTGGCGAGCGAGCCCTGCTTGCGCTTGGCCGCGAGCGCGCGCGTCTTCCCGGTCTCGGCCTCCTCGTCCGCTGCCATCGCCTTGGCCTCGGCGGCGTCGTCCTTGGCCCGCTGCCCGCGATCGTGGAGCCACTGCCATTCGCGCAACGCGACCCACGCGAAGCTCGAGCACGAGTTGTACCCGGCCGGTGCCGGCACGCCGCGCGCCGGGTCGGCGATCACGCCCAGGCGCTTCCAGCTCCGCGGCGGCGACTCGCTCATCTTGCACACGTACGGGTAGGCTTGCCCGCCCTCAGTCAGGACCAGCACGGTCCGGCCGTCGATCTCGGCCTGGGTCGGTGGCTGCTTGCCGACCCAGCTCGCCATCGCGTAGGTGATGAAGTCGCCGCCGTTGCGCACCTCGGCGTGGCCGGCGATCCAGCAGAACGAGTACAGCCCGTGGCCGAGCGGCGCGAGGAAGACCTCACCCGCGCCTGGCAGCGGCTTGCCCTTGGTGCTCTTCCACATGCGATCAGGCCCGGGGCTAGCGGGCGCGGTCGTGCCAGAGCGCGATGCCGCCGGTGAGGCCGGCGACGTTGTCCGTGATCCGGACGTTCTCGGGCAGCTCGCCCTTGATGTGGCGGGCGTTGCCGCCGCCGAGGTACAGCACCCGCGGGTTCCAGATCGGCAGGACCTGGGCGATGATCTTGCGGACCCGCTTGTTCCACAGCTTCTTGCCGAGCTCCTTGCGGGCCCGATCGTCGACGTAGTCCTCGTACGAGCCGCGCTTGCCGAACGGGTGGTGGGCGAGCTCGAGGTTGGGCACGTAGCGGCCGTCGTTGAACAACGCGCAGCCGAGGCCGGTGCCGAACGTCAGCACCATCTCGACGCCGTGGCCCTCGACGACGCCGTAGCCCTGGACCCCGGCGTCGTTGAGCACGCGGACCGGTCGGCCGGTGTGGTCGGCGAGCACCTTGCCGAGTTCGAAGCCGGCCCAGGCCGGGTCGAGGTTGGGCGCGGTGCGGGTGACGCCGTCGTCGACGACGCCGGGGAAGCCGACGCTGACCCGGTCGAACCCGCCGATCGGCGCGATCAGCTCGACCAGCGCGGGCAGGACGGTGGCCGGAGTGGCCGGGCGCGGGGTCGCGACCCGGGCCCGCTCGCCGAGCGGCGTGCCGTCGGCGGCCAGCAGCATGGCCTTGAGGCCGGTGCCGCCGATGTCGATCGCGAGGGTGCGCGGGCCGGCGGGCGCGGCGGGCGTGCTGGGAGCGGAGTCAGCCATGAGGCGACTATCGCACCGTTCGGTGACGACTTCGTCGCAGCTGACCGGAGCACTTGAGGAGCGCAAGGCGCACAGGCGACCCGAGGCTCGCTAGGGCCACTCGTCGATCAGGTTGGCGACCAGCGCGGTCCATCCGGTCTGGTGGCTGGCGCCGAGGCCGGCGCCGTTGTCGCCGTGGAAGTGCTCGTAGAACAGCAGCTCGTCGCGCCAGGTCGGATCCGTCGCGAACCGCGGCTCGCCGCCGAACACCGGCCGACGGCCGTGCTCGTCGAGCAGGAAGATGCTGATCAGCCGGCGCGCGAGATCGCGGGCCAGCTCGTGCAGGCCGATCGTGCCGTCGCCGCTGGCCGGGGTCCGGATCTGGCGGTCGGGGCCGAGCGCGGTGCCGAGCTTGCGCAGCGACTCGATGATGAGGAACGTCGTCGGGAACCAGATTGGCCCCCGCCAGTTGGAGTTGCCGCCCTTGAGCTTCGACGACGACTCGGCCGGCTCGTAGCCGACCCGCCGGCCGTCGAGCTCGAACGGCGCGTCCTGGTGGGCCTTGGACAGCGAGCGCACGCCGTACGGTGACAGGAACTCGCGCTCGTCGTGAACGTGGGCGAGCAGGTGCTCGAGCTGGCCGGCGTCGACCACGGTCAACAGGTACGTCGTGCGGCCGTCGCGCCCGATCACGGGGTGGATGACGTCGGCGGTCAGCTCGCGCCGGTTCTCGAGGAACCAGGCCAGGTTCGCCGAGAACTCCTTGAACGGTTCGATCCACGCCGTCTCGAGGCGCTCGACCGCGAACAGCGGGATCAGCCCGACCAGCGACCGGACCCGGAACCGCTGGAACCGACCGTCGGGGTAGCGCAGGACGTCGTAGAAGAAGCCATCGTCCTCGTCGAACAGCGCGTGATCGCGGCCGCCCATGTGCTTCATCGCGTGGGCGACGTAGACGTAGTGCTGCAGGAACTTGGTGGCCATGCTCTCGTAGGCCGGGTTGTCCTTCGCGAGCTCGAGCGCGATTCGCATCAGGTTGAGGCAGAACATGCCCATCCAGCCGGTGGCGTCGGACTGCTCGAGCACCGAGCCGTCCTGGCTCGACTCGCTGCGATCGAGGACCGTGATGTTGTCGAGGCCGAGGAAGCCGCCCTCGAACACGTTGTTACCGTCGTAGTCGACCTTGTTGACCCAGCTCGTGAAGTTGATGAGCAGCTTGTGGAAGCAGCGCTCGAGCCACGTCCGATCGGCGGCGCCGCGCCGGAGGCGGTCCATGTTGTAGACCCGCCACACCGCCCAGGCGTGGACCGGCGGATTGAGGTCGCTGAACTCCCACTCGTACGCAGGCAGCTGGCCGTTCGGGTGCTGGAACTGCTCGAACAGCAGCAGCCACAGCTGATCCTTGGCGAAGCGCGAGTCGACCATCGCGAACGGCACGCACTGAAACGCGAGGTCCCAGGCCGCGAACCACGGGTACTCCCACTTGTCGGGGACCGACATGACGCGCATCGAGTTGAGGTGGCGCCAGCGCGCGTTGCGGCCGTCCTTGCGGCGGGCCGGGGGCGGCGCCGACGGGTTGTCGCCGTCGAGCCAGCGGGCGACGTCGAACAGGTAGGTCTGCTTGGTCCACAGCAGGCCGGCGAGGGCGCGGCGCTGGATCAGGCGCTCGTCGGCGGTCGCGACCGGCGGCGCCAGGCGCTGGTAGAAGACGTCGGCCTCCTGCTTGCGCGCGGCGAGGATGGCGTCGACGTCGGCGAGCGGCGCGGCCATCGGGGCGGGCGTGAGGCGCAGCCGGAGAGTGACCTCGCCACCGGCCGGCACCAAGTAACGGTAGTGCAGGGCGGCCTTGGTGCCGCGCTGGGTCGGCGCCACCGCGCCGGCGTTGTCCTCGCACAGCAAGCGGTGGAAGGCGTCCTTGGTCCACGGCGTGCGGCTGGTGTTGCCGGGGCCGTAGGCGCGCGCGCCGTGGGTCTCGTTGTCCGTGAACAGCGCGGCCGCCGGCACGTCGGCAGTGTCCGGTGGACCGTACAGCCAGCGCGGGCCGAGGTAGCCGGGCGGCAGGTCGAGGTCGTGGGCGTCGTCGTTGTCCTCGGCGCGCAGGCCGAGGCCGGCGGCGGCCGGGCCGTTGTAGTCGGCGTCGGCCGCGGTGATGGTCGGCGTGTCCAGGCCGGTCGCGCCCCAGCTCCAGGTGTTGCGGAACCACAGGGTCGGCAGGATGTGGAGCGGCGCCGGGTCGGGCCCGCGGTTCTTGGCGGTGATGCGGATGACCAGATCCTCGGGGCTGGCCTTGCCGTACTCGATCACGAGGTCGAAGTAGCGATCGTCGTCGAACACGCCGGTGTGGAGCAGCTCGAACTCGGGGCCCTGGCCGGCGCGGCGCTGGTTCTCATCGATGAGCTGCTGGTACGGGAACGCGGCCTGCGGGTACCGGTACAGCAGCGCCATGTAGGCGTGGCTCGGCGTGTTGTCGACGTGGACGTAGTACTCCTTGACGTCCTCACCGTGGTTGCCCTGGCGCGGGTCGAGCCCGAACAGCCGCTCCTTGAGGTGGTCGTCGTGCTGGTTCCAGAACGTCGGAGCGAAGCACAGGAGCTGGTAGCGATCGCAGATGCCGGCGATGCCGTCCTCGCCCCAGCGATAGGCCTTGGCCCGCGCCTGATCGTACGAGAGGTTGGCCCAGGCGTCGCCGTCCTCGGAGTAGTCCTCGCGCACCGTGCCCCACGATCGATCCGAGAGGTACGGCCCCCACCGCCGCCAACCGCTGACGTCATCGACCAGCTCGGCGGCGCGGGCCTGCTCGGGGTCGTCAGTCGCAGGGCTGGGGTCGCTGGGTGGCTGCACGGATCGCCGAGTGTAGACCGCCGGGCAGCGGGCTCGGGCCATCGGTGCGCCGCGGTGAGGCCGCCGGTCAGAGATCGGCGTGGTCGCCGTCGCACTCGACGTGAAGCTTGCCGCCGGCGGTCGAGAAGCGGACGTCGAGCGTCGCGGCGTGCAGGCGGCCGCGATCATCGGCGCTGACCGCGACGTAGCTCGTGCCGGCCAGGCGATAGACCTCGCCGGCGCGTGACGCGGGATCGATGACGATGACCTCGCGGATCCCGAGCGACGCGTAGAAGAGCAGCTTGTCGTACGTCTCGTCGTCGGGCGAGAGCAACTCGAGCACCGCGAGCGCGCCGCCTTCGATGCCGCGCTGGGACACCAGCCCGACCGGCGGATCGATCGGGATGAAGCTCATGTCGGGCACCCGGTAGTCGAGGCGCGCGCTGCCCGGGCGGTAGACCCCGGTCTCGTAAACGACGCGGATGCCACGATGCAGGAGGCGCGAGCCGACGAAGAGGAGCAGATCGGTGCCCAGGCTCTGATGGGCGAAGCTCGGCGGTGGCGGCAGGTGCAGGACCCCGTCCCAGATCTCGTCCCAGCGGTCGTGGCCGAGCCGGGCGCGCTCCGCCAGCCACTCCTCGGGAACCTGGCGCACCACGGCGTGCATCACGACAGGAGGATAGCACTCGCCCAAGCGGCACGGCTGCCGAGCTGCTCGGGTACGAGCGCTGAGGCCGGGTTCAAGGCTCCGTCGCCACCAGCGCCGCAAGCCGTGGACCGGGCGTTGGGAAGGCATCACCACCGACGCGCGCATCACGATCCGGCGCAGCGGTGGGCGGCTTGCGGCCCGCGTGGGCCAGCAGATTTACCGTGTCCTCGACGCGTCCGGCCCCTTCGAGCGGGCTCGAGTCGATGGCGATGCGCAGCTCCTTGGGCAGCTGACGGAAGTCGAACGCCTTCGTGCGCCGCGCCACCACGGCCGTCTTCTCCAGCAACCGGCGATCCATATCGTGGGCGATGAAGCGC
>JAYVSF010000392.1:0-2228 GCA_043775605.1 Myxococcales bacterium | reverse complement strand
CCAGCGCCGCCGTCGCGCAGCGCCTGGGCTACCAGCTCGTCGCGACGCTGCCGCGCTGGATCCCCGATGGCGACGCGTGGATCGATCAGCAGCGCTGGTGCCACGAGGCGGCGACCTTCGCGGGCTCGGCCGCGGACGTCGCGACGCTCGACGCCGAGGTGGTGGCGGCGCGCTCCGACTGGGACGTGGCGGCGGCGGGGCTGGGGCGATCGTTCGCGATGACCGAGCGCGGCCCGGCCCACTGCGTGGTCGCGGTCGAGGTCGTGCTCAGCGCGCAGCTCCGGGTGCGGCAGCCCGTGGTGGTCGAGCTCGGCAACACGCAGGGCGAGTCAGTGGTGATGATCCACGCGCTGATCGGCCCCGAGGCGCTGTTCGCGCCGACCGAGATGCTCGGCCACAACGCGACGCTCGCGCTCGGCGGCGTGTGCCTCGACCACGGCGCGCTGCTCGTGCGCCACGGCCTCGACGGCGCCGAGCTGACCGCGCGCCAGCTCCGGCGCGCGGTCGCGCTGGTCGCGCACGAGGCGGCGCGGCTTCGCGAGCGCAAGCGGGCCGACCCGCAGGCCAGCGCCGACGCGTTCGCGGGCTACGTCGACTGACCGCGGATCACTGCCGCGCTTCTGAGTCGCGCGGCGCGTCGAAGTGCGTCCCCTCGACGCCGCGCAGGTTGCGGTAGATGGCCTGCGAGACCACCGCGTTCTCCTGCGTGGGGGGCATCAGGCGGGTGACGGCCGCCTGCGGTCCGAGGCCCGCGTCCGCGTACTCGGCGCTGATCGCCTGGTAGCCGCGCCCGATCTGCGCCGGGTCCGAAGGCGCGCCGTCCGGGATCGGCTGGCGCGGCACGGCGGCGCCCTGGGTGCGGGCCCGGCTCTCGGATCCGCTGAACAGGCCGGCGGCCATCGACGCGAAGGGCCCCACGTACGGGACCGCGCTCAGCATCGCCGGTGCCGCCGCCAGGAGCCCGCGGTTGCGGTCGGCGTCGGGGTTCGAGGGCGCGCTCACGTTCTCGACCATCGGCTGCAAGACCGCATCGGGCAGGTGCCCACCGAGCAGGTTGCCTGCGCCCCAGATCCCGCCGCCCATGAAGTTGCGGCCCTCGGGGTAGACCGCGTTGGTCTGCTGCTCGAGCTGGTACTGCTCGAGTCGTCCGGGCGGCGGCTGAGGCGCGGTGCCGGGTGCGGGCATCGGGCCCTCCACCGGATCCTGGCCGCCGAAACGATCTTGCAGGGCATCGCCTGCGAGGTAGCTGCCGGCGCCGATCGCGGCGAACTTCCACGAGCCGTCAGCGGCCGACATTACGCCGTCGAGACGATCGTCGGGGCGGACGCCCCAGTCGGAGGCGCCGGCGTAGACCACCCGGGCCCCGGCCACCGCAAGGCCGCTGGCGTCGACCACCCGGCCGCTGACCGGCGCGCCCGGCTTGAGCACGACGGTCAGCGCGACCTCGCCGGCCGGCACCGGCTTGAACCCGAAGCTCGGCGCGTAGCCGGGGGCGCGGGCCATGACGTCGTACGGTCCCGGCACCACGGTCGTGAACCGGGCCACGCCGTCGGCGCCGGTGGTCGCGGCTTGCAGGTCGAGGCCGCGCAGCTCGACCACAGCGCTGACCACCGGCCGCTGCTTGCCGTCGACGACCGTGACCGTGACCGCGCCCGCCGGCCGCAGGTGGAGGACCAGCATCGCGGCGCTGGCCTTGGCAGTGATCGGCCCGGCGACGCCAGCGGCGGCCCGGGCGACGATGGTGTACGGCCGACCGACCAGGTGATCGAACGCGAAGCTGCCGTCGGTGTCGGTGGTGGCGATCCGCGGCGGGTTGGCCGACAGGGTCACGACCGCGCCAGCCACCGGCTGCTCGTCAGCGGACAGGACCAGGCCCTCGAGCCGCTGGCTGCCGGCCGGATCGTCGTCGACCAGCACCGCCGCGGGCTCGGTGCCGGGCCGGTTGCGATCGGCGCCGTCGGGTCGTCCGCCCGGCCGTCCGCCCGGGCCGGGTCCGTCGCTGGCGGTGGGGACCGACGGACGAGCGCGCCCGCCATGGCCGCGCAGCGCGAAGAACCAGGTGGTGAGCGCGGCGAGCGCGACGGCGGCGATGATCATGAGGATGCGCGGCTTCATGGAACGCGCTCACCCTAGAGCACCGATCAGTTTCCCGCCTCAGGAAAATCGATCGGTTAGGCGAGGTCGATCGACAGCGCGTTCGGGATCGTGATCCTCTGCCGGGACGATGG
>JAYVSF010000391.1:0-6946 GCA_043775605.1 Myxococcales bacterium | reverse complement strand
CACCGGCGCCGACGCCGACGTCATCGCCGACGGCCTGGCCCGGGTCCAGGCCCGGCTGGCGGCCGGCGAGCTGCCCTGGGATCCGGCGCTCGAGGACGTTCACATGAACGTCGAGGCCCGCCTGATCGAGGACGTCGGCGACCCCGGGCGTCGGCTCCACACCGGCCGCAGCCGCAACGATCAGGTCGCGCTCGATCTCCGGCTGTACGCCCGGGCCCAGGCCGCGGCCCTCGTCGCCGGCATCGACACCTTGCGCCGCGCGCTGCTCGGCCAGGCCCGCCGCCACGTCGACACGTTGATGCCGGGCTACACCCACCTGCAGCGCGCGCAGCCGATCCGCGCCGCCCACCACTTCCTGGCTTACGACGCCATGCTGTGCCGCGATCGCGGCCGCATCCTCGACGCCGCGGCCCGCGCCGGCGAGTCGCCGCTCGGGGCCGGCGCGCTGGCCGGGACCACGCTGCCGATCGATCGCGAGCTGGTCGCCGCCGCGCTCGGCTTCGCCGGCGTCACCCGCAACAGCCTCGACACCGTCGGCGATCGCGACTTCGCGATCGAGCTGGTCGCGGCCTGCGCGCTGTGCTCGGTCCACCTGTCGCGGCTCGGCGAGGAGCTGGTGCTGTGGACGTCGCAGGAGTTCGGCTTCGCCCGGCTGTCCGACGCCTGGTGCTCGGGCAGCTCGCTGATGCCGCAGAAGAAGAACCCCGACCTCGCCGAGCTGGTGCGGGCCAAGGTCGGCCGCGTGATCGGCGCGTGGGTCACGCTGATGACGGTCGTGAAGGGCCTGCCCCTCGCCTACAACAAGGATCTGCAGGAGACCCAAGAACCGCTCTACGACGCGATCGAGACCACGCGCGCGTCGCTCGAGGTCGCCGCCGGGATGATCGCCGACCTCGAGCTCGACGTGCCCCGGCTGCGGGCCGCGGTCGATCGCGGCTACCTCGTCGCCACCGAGCTGGCCGACTACCTGGTCGCGCGCGGCCGGCCGTTCCGCGACGCCCACGACGTCGCCGGCCATCTGGTCCGGGAGGCGCTGGCGGCTGGCAAGGAGCTGGGCGAGCTGACCCTCGACGAGCTGCGTGCCGCCGACCCGTTGTTCGACGCCGACGTCGCCGACTGGCTCGATCCCCGCCGCGCCGTCGATCGCCGCGATCTGCCGGGCGGTCCGGCCCGGCCGCGCATCCTCGCCGAGATCGCGCGGGTCGCCGCCGAGCTGGACGACGACCTCGCCCCGCCGTCGTCCTCGTCAGCCGCCGTGCAGGAGCCCGCGTGACCCAATCCCGGTTCGACTATCGCGACGACGAGCTGCACTGCGAGGGCGTGGCGCTGACCGCGATCGCCGCCGCCGTCGGCACCCCGGTCTACGTCTACAGCCGCGGCGCGATCGAGGCTGGCTACCACGCCTACGACGCCGCCCTCGACGGCGTCGACCACCTCATCTGCTACAGCGTCAAGGCCAACTCGGCGATCGGCATCCTGTCGGTGCTGGCCCGAGCCGGCGCCGGGGCCGACATCGTCTCGGCCGGCGAGCTGTTCCGCTGGCGCGCGGCCGGCGGCGATCCCGGCAAGGTCGTGTTCTCCGGCGTCGGCAAGACCGAGGCCGAGATGGTGGCCGCGCTCGAGGCCGGCATCCTCGCGTTCAACGTCGAGTCGGTCGAGGAGCTGGTGGCCCTCGATCGGGTCGCGCGCCGGGTCGGGATCACCGCGCCGGTGTCGCTGCGGGTCAACCCCGACGTCGATCCCCAGACCCACCCGTACATCTCGACCGGCCTCAAGCAGAACAAGTTCGGCATCGCCGCCAGCGACGCGCGCGCCGTGTTCCACCAGGCCGCCGCGCTGCCCGGGCTGCGGGTCCGCGGCATCGACTGTCACATCGGCAGCCAGCTCACCCGCACCGCGCCGTTCGCCGACGCCATCGCCCGGCTGTGCGACCTCGTGCTCGGCCTGGCCGGCGACGGCCTCCGGCTCGACCTCATCGACATCGGCGGCGGGCTCGGCATCGACTACGGCAAGGCCGGCGACGCGCTGCCGCCCAGTCACGGCGACTACGGCGCGACGGTGCGGGCCGCGCTGGCGCCGCTGGCCGAGCTGAAGCTCCGGCTGCTGGTCGAGCCCGGCCGGTCGATCGTCGGCCCGGCCGGCACCCTGGTGACCCGCGTGCTCTACCGCAAGCACGGCGAGGCCAAGCACTTCACGATCGTCGACGCGGCGATGAACGACCTCATCCGGCCGTCGTTCTACGGCAGTCACCACCCGATGCAGCCGGTCCACCAGACCGGCGCCGAGGTCCAGGTCACCGACGTCGTCGGGCCGATCTGCGAGACCGGCGACTTCCTGGCCCGCGACCGCGCGCTGCCGCTGCTGGCCGCCGGCGAGCTGCTCGCGATCGGCGCGGCCGGCGCCTACGGCTTCACGATGTCGTCGAACTACAACACCCGACCGCGGGCGGCCGAGGTGCTGGTCGAAGGCGCGCGCTGGACCGTGATCCGCGAGCGCGAGACCCTCGCCCACCTGATCGCGGGTGAGCGCGTGGCCGACTAACCCACGAGCATCTCGACGATGGCCAAGGAGCGCCTCGACAAGCTGGTGGTCGATCGCGGGCTGGCCCCGACCCGGGCCCGGGCCCAGGCGCTGATCCTCGCCGGCAAGGTCACGGTCGCCGGCCAGGTGGCGACCAAGGCCGGGGTCGCGGTCGCCACCGACGCCGAGGTCGCGCTACGCGAGGACGATCACCCGTACGTGTCGCGCGGTGCGCTCAAGCTGGTCGCTGGCCTCGACGCCTTCGCGCTCGATCCGACCGGCTGGGTCTGTCTCGACGTCGGCGCCTCGACCGGGGGCTTCACCGACCTGCTCCTGCGGCGCGGCGCCAGCCGGGTCTACGCGATCGACGTCGGCTACGGCCAGCTCGCGTGGTCCTTGCGCTCCGACCCGCGGGTGGTCGTGCTCGAGCGCGCCAACGTCCGCGAGCTCGATCCTGGCAAGGTGCCCGAGCCGTGCGACCTCGCGGTCATCGACGTCTCGTTCATCTCGCTGACCCTGGTGCTGCCGCGGGTCGCGGAGCTGCTGCGGCCGCCCGCCGGCAAGTCGGTGGTCGCGCTGGTCAAGCCGCAGTTCGAGGCCGGGCGCGAGCACGTCGGCAAGGGCGGCGTGGTCCGCGATCCCGCGGCGCGGCAGGGCGCGATCGACAAGGTCGCGACCTGGGCCGCCGGTCACGGGTTCACGGTCGGCGCCACCATCGAGTCGCCGATCCACGGCCCGGCCGGCAACGTCGAGTACTTGCTGCACCTGCGGACCTCCTGATCTACCTCGGCGTGGACCTCGAAGTACAGGTCCACGCGAAATTGCGGTCGGGCGTGGCGCCCGCCGAGGCCGGCCCGATCTCCGTCGCCCGCCGGCCGGCCGGTCGGTGCTACCGTGGAACCATGGCGGGGACCCTGGTCGACTTGACCCCGGCGGACCTGGCCGCGGCCCGCGACGTCCTCGCCGCCGCGTGCGCCCACGATCGCGCCGCCGCGGTCGCGGCCGAGAAGCTGTTCGGCCCCTCGCCACGCGGGACCCCGGTCGCGTTCGGCGCCCGGCTCGGCGGGATCCTGCTCGGCGTCGCCGCCGCCTGCGGCGATCGCATCCGGCTGATCGCGGTCCACCCCGCGGCTCGCGGCCAGGGCCTCGGCTCGGCGCTGCTGGCGGCGTGCGAGGCCGCGATCTGGAAGACCGCGGCGCGCCGGGCCCGCACCCTCGACGAGCCGGGCAACTACCTGGCGCCCGGGATCGACGAGCAGAACCACGCGACCCTGGCCTGGCTCGAGCGCCGTGGCTACGTCCGCCGCGACGAGCACGAGAGCCTGCTGGTCGACGTCCGCACCAACCCGCGGGTCAGCATGATCCGCGCCGCCGAGCTCGCGGCGCGGGCCCAGGCCCGCGGCTACGAGGTCCGCCGGGCTGCGCGCGGCGAGGCCGAGGCGATCTCGGCGGCGATCTCGATCGGCTTCGGCGGGGCCTGGCCGCTCGAGGTCGAGCGGGCGCTCACGTTCGAGCCGGCCGGGCTCCACGTCGCGACCCGCGGCGGCCGCCTGGCCGCGTTCGCCGCCCACGATGGCAACAACCAGGGCCTGGGCTGGTTCGGCCCGTCGGGGACCTGGCCCGAGCACCGCGGCCAGGGCCTGGGCGAGGCGCTGGTGGTGGCCTGCATGGTCGACATCGCCGAGCACCACCCGGTCGCGGAGATCGCGTGGATCGGCCCGCGCGAGTTTTACCAGCGCACCGTCGGCAGCATCGGCACCCGTCGGTTCGCGGTGATGACCCGCGATCATCCGAGCAAGCGGACGACGCTGCCGCCCGGCCTGCCGACCTGACCCGTACCGCCTGGCCTGGACTCGCCGCGGCGATCGAGCTGTGCCATCGTCCTGCCGTGACCCGCGCGATGCTGCTGTGTGCTGGCCTCGGCACCCGCCTGGGCCCGCTGTCCGACGATCGGCCCAAGCCGATGCTGCCGGTGTGCGACGTGCCGATCGTCCGCTACGGCATCGCCCAGCTGGTGGCCCACGGCATCCGCGACCTGGTGATCAACGTCCACCACCGCGGCGACGTCATCGAGGGCGAGCTGGGCGACGGCGCGGCCCTCGGCGCCCGCATCCGCTACAGCCCCGAGGACGTCATCCTCGGCACCGGCGGCGGGCTCAAGCACGCGCTGGCGCTGCTCGATCCCGATGGCGCCGACCAGCCGTTCGTGTCGATGAACGGCAAGCTGATCTTCGACGTCGACCTGACCGCGCTGCTGGCCGCGTACGCCGACGACCCCGGGGTGCTGGGCACGATGGTGGTCCAGCGCGTGCCCGACGCCGTGGCCTGGGGCGCTGTCGATGTCGACCTCGGCGGTCGCCGGCCGCGCATCCTCGACATCCTCGGCCAGGGCCAGCACATGTTCTGCGGCGTCCACATCACTCGGCCGTCGGTGGTGGCCCGGCTGCCCGACGGCGAGGCCTGCATGATCCGCCAGGGCTACCTGCCGTGGCTGCGGGCCGGCGCGCCGGTGGCGGCGTTCGCGCACGAGGGCGGCTACTTCGCCGAGCACTCGACGCCGGCCCGTTACCTCGAGAGCAACTGGGCGCTGCTCGGCGGCCACGTCCTGCGTCACCCGCCGGGGCCGCTGCACGGCGTCGATCCCACCGCCGCCGTCGCCGCCGACGCGGTGGTGCGCGGGCCGGTCCGGATCGCGGCCGGCGCCACCGTCGGTGCCGGGGCGGTCGTCGGGCCGTTCGTGGTGGTCGGGGCCGGGGCCACGGTCGCGCCGGGCGCCGTGCTCGATCACGTCGTGGTCTGGCCGGGCGCCGAGGTCGCCGGCCACGTCGCGCACGCGATCGTCACCACCCGCGCCACCGTCCCGGTCTCGTGATTCCTGCTCGCGCGTGACCTGAGCGACCCATCCGCACGCGGAGTGCGCTACCCTGTCGCGCTCAACGAGGAGCCGCCATGCCGCTGTTCGACTTCGAGTGTCGCGCCTGCAAGAACCGCTTCGAGGCCATGAGCCGGATGGGCGAGGCCTTGCCCGCCTGTCCGACCTGCGGCCACGCCGAGGTCGACAAGATCCCCGGCTTCGGCGCGCTGCGGACCCACGTTCCCCCGGGCTTCAGCTGGGAGAACCCGCGGTTCCGCGGCCAGAACTCGACGATCAAGAAGCTGCCGAAGTGACCTCGCCGCGAGCCCGAGGGCTCGCCTACGGGCAGCCCAGCGTCGGGAGCTGCGCGGCTTCCTCGATGCAGCGGGCGACGATCTTGCCGACCTCGGCCTTGGCCCGCGCCACCGAGTCGGCCGACGACGACGGATCGTCGGCGACCGCGAGCGCGAGCGCCAGCGCTTCGGGCTTGGCGTGCTTGAGCTTGCAGGTGTCGGCCAGCGCCGGCCTGGTCGCCGCGCACGCGCACAGCCGGGCGACGTAGTCGCCGCAGGCGTCGGTGCCCATCTGGCGCTCGGTCGCCGAGATCGCCGGCGGCCGCGACCCCGGCCCGGGCCCGGCGTCGTCGTGGCCACGCTTGCAGCCGGCGAACATCGCCAGGGTCATCGCCACCGCGAGCGCGAGGCGCCGCATCAGCCCGGCTCGACCCGGGCCAGGATCACCGAGATGTTGTCGACGCCTCCGGCCTCGTTGGCGGCGTCGATCAGCCGCTCGACCGCGCGGTCGAGGTCGCGCTCGGTCGAGATCGCCAACGCGATCTGATCGTTCGACACCATGCCGGTCAGCCCGTCGGAGCACAGCACGTAGACGTCGCCGATCTGCGGCCGCTCGGTGTGGATGTCGACCGCGACCGAGTCCTTCATGCCCAGGGCCCGCACCACCACGTTCTTGTGCGGCCAGTGCTCGGCTTCCTCGGCGGTCATCCGCTTCATCTTGATGTAGTCGTTGATCAGCGAGTGATCCTCGGTCAGCTGGGTCAGCTCGCCGTCGCGCAGGCGGTAGCAACGGCTGTCGCCGACGTGGCCGACGATCACGGTGTCGTCGAGGAACGACAGCGCCACCACGGTCGTGCCCATCCGCGCCTTCTCGTCGCGCTGAGTCCGTTCCCAGATCTCGAGGTTGGCGAGCATCACGCCCTCGATCATCCGGTTGACCTCGGCCCGCAGCTCCGAGTCGATCTTGTACGGCCACGTCACCGGCTGCTGATCGGCGGTGGCCTGGAAGTGATCGGTGATGGTGTCGACCGCCAGCCGCGATGCGATGTCGCCGGAAGCGTGTCCACCCATACCATCGGCGACGATGGCGAGCCGGATGCTCGACGGTAACGCCACCGAGTCCTCGTTGTGCTCGCGCTTGCGGCCGATGTTGGTCGCGCCCGAGAACCGCACCCGATTGTCGCCGATCGGAAAGGACGAACTCACGCGGCGCGAGCTTACCATCAGGCGCCCGCGCCAGGGCGCACCCCGGTCCTACCCCGGCGGCCCCTGGACGGTG
>JAYVSF010000390.1:0-17176 GCA_043775605.1 Myxococcales bacterium | reverse complement strand
ACTAAAACTTTGACATGTGGTGCGGCGAATGCATTGAGAATCTTGCCGTGTTCGGCGAAAATACCAGCGTTAATCTCGATTAGTTCATTGCGTTCCATGGCGGCGGCCCGCGCGACCTACGTCGACCGCTTCGTGCGCCACCTGCCCGCCGGCTACGCCACCGTGATCGACGAGGACGGCAGCAACCTCAGCGCCGGCGAGAAGCAGCTCCTGACCATCGCCCGCGCCTTCCTGATGGATCCGGCGATCCTGGTGCTCGACGAGGCGACCTCGTCGGTCGACACCCGCACCGAGGTCCTGGTCCAGCAGGCGATGGCGGCCCTGCGCGCCGACCGCACCAGCTTCGTCATCGCCCACCGGCTGTCGACCATCCGCGACGCCGACCTCATCCTGGTGATGGACCACGGCGCGATCGTCGAGCAGGGCACCCACGATCAGCTGCTCGCCGCCGGCGGCGCGTACCACGCCCTCTACCACGCCCAGTTCGCCGCCACCGCGCCCGAGGCGGCGGCGCCAAGGAGCACGTGACCCGATGACGTCCGACCTGCGCGCTCGCCTCGCCGCCGTCCCCGACGTCGACCTCGCGCTCGACGCCGCAACGCTGATCCTCGTGGATGACACCGCCGCGTGGCTGTCCTCCGATGACGCCGTGAGCGCGGTCGCCACCGATCCGTACTGGCCCAAATGGGACGGACCGTGGTGGCAAATGCTCACGCTGTCCGAGCTCGGCCTCGCTGACCGCATCCCGGCGCGGATCGTTGACGCGATGGTCAAGGCACTCGACGCCCTGCCGGTCCACACCTTCCCGATCCGCGAGCACGAGTGGCCGCCTGAGGTCGATCGCCGCCGGCACAGCGCCTGCCCGTGCGCGCTGGGCTGCATCGATCAGGTGCTCGCCGCCTGCGGCGTCGACGTCGATCGCGCGCTGCCGTGGGTCGCGCCGTGGTTCACGCGCTACCAGCTCGCCGACGGCGGCTACACCTGCGACGACGCGGCCTACCTGATCACCGACGAGTGCCCGTCGTCGATGGTCGCGACCATCGCGATGGTCGAGGCGATGCTGCGACGCGGACCGAGCGCGCCCTGCGATCGCGCGGCGGCGATGCTGATCGGCCGCGAGCTGCGCCACGGCTCGACGACCGCCCACAACGCCGAGGAGCGCACCGCCGCGCCGGCCTGGCTCGCGCCCTGCTTCCCGCGCTTCTACTTCTACGACGTCCTGCGCGGCGCCACCGCGCTGGCCCGCTGGGCCGTCACCCACGATCGCGCGCTGCCGCTCGCCGCGATCGGGCCGGTCGTCGACCACCTGCTG
The DNA here is from genome assembly GCA_043775605.1 of Myxococcales bacterium. Lineage (GTDB taxonomy): Bacteria > Myxococcota_A > Polyangia > Haliangiales > Haliangiaceae > UBA2376. Next base: position 15,864 of record JAYVSF010000390.1, on the reverse strand, counting down.
ACGATCGCCGGCGACGGCGTCGTCCGCCTCGGCCGGCGCGCGTCGGCGGGCAAGCAGACCTGGCGCGCTGACGACGGCTGGACCGCACGCCACCCCGCCGCATCGCCCCCGCTGCTCGAGGCGCTCGACCCGCTCGGCGCCCCCAGCCCGACCCTCACCCGCCACTGGACCGCGCTCCGCACCGACCTGCGCACGTTGCTCGCCGCCGGCCGCCTCGCGTGACCTGACCGGTGCCGCTGAACCGTGGGCCGCACGGAAGCCTACGTGCTTGGACTCGTCGAGACCATCGGCTCGGGCTTGGCGTCGAGCCGGATCGCGAACACCGCCTGGAAGCCCTGGGCGCGCCGTGACAAGGTCATCCTGGAGCGATGCGCGCCAGCAGCCACGCCAGGAAGGCCGCCGCCGGACCGCGCACGTGATCCAGGTGGCCGGTGATCGAGCGCGCCCCGGTCGCGTAGGCCAGCACCAGGCCGAGCACGAGCAGGTTCGCGCACGTGACGAACAGCAACGCAAAGATGGTCCCGGCCTCGCGGTGATCGCCGTGATGGCGGTGCGGCGACGCCCAGTTGCCGACCACGTTCCACGCCAGCGTGGCCCCGAGCACCCCGACCAGCACCCGCGAATGGTCCACCCAGTGGCCGACCACGATGATGGCCAGGGTGAAGGTCGGCATGACGAACGGGCCGATCGCGATCAGCCAGTTGCCGCGGCCCGCGTAGCCAACGTGGCCACCGCCGGCCAGGGTCGCGCGTAGGCCGGACACGCGATGGAGCGTCACCAGGGCGAGCAAGGCGTGCGTGAGCTCGTGCTCGACCGTGACCAGGCGGTGGCGGGAGGTCTTGGGCAAGACCGCGACCAGCCAGACGAGCAAGAACGCGCCGGCCCCGACCAGCAACGGCACGATCGCGGCCGGGCGGTGGCCGAGGTCGCGCGCGACGAACGTCATCGCGTAGAACACGCCGGGCAGCAGCACCAGGCTAACGATGGCGATCGGCCACTTCAGCCACGAGATCACGCGGTCGATGGTGTCGGCGATCTTCATCCGGAGTCATTGGACACGAGATCGGCGCCGCCGTCGACCGGCGCTCCCTGATCGGGGTCCTTGACCAGCAGGTTGCGGCGCGCCGAGATCGGCGTCGATGACTGTCGTGCCACAGCTGGCCCGGCCGATCGTGATCGCCGTCAGCTCCGCCGGCGCGAGCCGACATTCATCGCGCGTTCATGTTCGGTGAGCGACGATCGGGGGGTGCGGAACCATGCGCAGGTGGCGATCGTGGTGATCCTGGCGGTGACCGCGCGGGTGGCCGTCGGCGAGCCGACCGCCGACCGACTCTTCCGCGAGGGCCGGGCGCTGATGAAGGAAGGTCAGGTGGCCGCGGCGTGCGACCGGTTCGACGACAGCCAGCGGCTCGAGCCCTCGGTCGGCACGCTGCTCAACCTCGGCAACTGCCGTGAGCGCATGGGCCAGCTCGCCGTTGCCTGGGCCGTGTTCGAGGCCGCCCACGAACTCGCGGAGCGCCGCCGCGATGCCCGAGCCCGTGAGGCCGCCCGCCGCGCGGCCTCGATCGAGCCGCGCCTGGCCTACCTGACCACCGCGGTGCGATCGCCACCGTCGGCGCTGATCGTGCAGCGGGACGGCGTCTCGATCGACGCGGCGATCTGGAACCAGGCGGTGCCGATCGATCCGCGCGACTACACGATCACCGCCGCTGCCCCTGGGTACCGGACGTGGTCGACGAGCGTCCACCTGATCGCGGGCCAGCGGGCCGAGATCGCGATCGAGCTAGTCGCCGATCTCCCGCCACCGCCACCGCCACCGCCACCGCCGCCGCGCGCCGAGCCGGTCGCCCCGCGGTCACCGCTGGTCGCGGTGCGCGCCGTGACTCGGTCGCGCCCGGTGCCGCTCCGCCAGCTCGGCGTCGGCCTCGCGATCGGCGCCAACCAGCGCGAGGTCCCGATCGCCGGCGTGCGGCTGATCGCAGGCATCCCGTTGCCTGGCGGCGCGCTGCGCGGGACCGGCACCGTGTCCTATTCGAGCTACGACGACGCCGCACTCGATCCGATCGAGCACACCACGACGATCTCGATCTCCGTCGGCGGTGACTACCTGTGGACCCCGCTGCCCCCGATCGCGCTGGCCGGCGGGATCGGCATCGGCTTCGACCGCGACCGGACCCGCCACGGCGCCACGACCGCCACCGACACCGGTGCGTGGTGGATGGTCCACGCCAGTCCGCTGATCGTCCGCGTGCTGGGCGGCCATCTCGAGGTCGGCCTCCACGTGCAGGTGGTCCGGTCGGGCGACGAATGGACCACGATCGTCCTCGCAGCCGCCGACGTGCTGGCCCGATGAGCGCGCCAGCCGTGGTCAGCGGGCAGATCGTCGGCGGCTATCGCCTGGTCGCGCCAATCGGCGGCGGGGGGATGGGCACGATCTGGCGAGCCGAGCACGAGGTCCTCGGCCGGGTGGTCGCGATCAAGCTGCTGCTGCACGCGCTCTCGCACGATCCGGCGATGATCGAGCGCTTCTTCGACGAGGCCCGAGCCGCGACCCGGATCGCCGATCCCGGCATCGTCACCGTGCACGACTTCGGCTGGCACGCCGATGGCCAGGCCTACCTGGTGATGGAGCACCTGATCGGCGAGAGCATGGCCGAGCGACTCGACCGACGCGGCCAGGTGCCGGTCGACGAGGCGGTCCGGCTCGTGCGGCTGGCTGCGCTGGCGATGGCGGCGGCCCACGCCGCGTCGATCATCCACCGCGACCTCAAGCCCGCCAACATCTACATCGTCGCGGATCCGGCCGTGGTCGGTGGCGAGCGGGTCAAGATCCTCGACTTCGGCATCGCCAAGCTGCTCGGTGAGGGCTCGCACGCCGCGACTCGGACCCAGACCGGCGCGATCCTCGGCACGCCGACGTACATGTCACCGGAGCAATGCCGCAACGCCGGCACCGTCGACCACCGCACCGACGTGTACTCGCTCGGCTGCGTGTTCTTCCACCTGCTCACCGGCCAGCCGCCGTTCGCCACCACCAGCACCGCGGACGTGATCGCGAGCCACCTGCTCGAGCCACCGCCGGCGCCGGGGTCGCTGGTGCCGGACCTGCCGGCCGCGATCGACGGCATCGTGCTGGCCTGCCTGGCCAAGGACGCTGGCGACCGCATCGGCTCGATGCTCGCCCTCGCCCGGGCGCTCGAGACGCTATCGACCACGGCGCCGCAGAGCGCCCGGGCGGTGGCCGAGTCGCTGCCGCCGGCTGTCGAGGTCGGGCGGCTGGCGACGCTGACGGCGCACGCGGTCTCGACCACCCCCGACCGGCCTCGGCCCGGTCGTCGCATCGCGCTAACGCTCGCCGTGGCCGCGATCGGGCTCGGCGGCTTCGCGATCGCCACGTCGCTGCGCGGTCGATCCGCGACGCCGGCGGCACGCGTCACGACACCGGGCGCCGTGGCGGCGACACCAGGCGCCGCGATCGACGCCACGGCCGTCGATGCCGCGACCGACGCCGGGCCGACCGACGCCGGGCCGACCGACGCCGGGCCCGATCGCCGACCGATCGACGCTCGCCGCCGCTACGACCCGTACGCGACGCGGTGACCGTGCGAGCTGGGCACCGCGCCAAGGAATCACTGCACCGGCGGCTCGCCCTGGTGGACCCTGCGGGTTGGCGACGAAGCCCTCGCCGCTGCCGGCCTGCGCGGTGGTGACCGAGCCGGTGCCGCCGCTGCCGGTCTTGTGGACCTGCTCGACGATGTGGGCGTCGTACCAGCCGACCCATCCGGCGCCGTCGAGCGCGGTCTTGTAGGCGGTGGCCCACGACGCGGCCGCGCCCTGAGCGACCAACGTCGCCGTCGCCGTCAACGCTGACGGGCTCAACGGGGCCGGAACTCCAGCACCAGCTCGACCGCCACGGTCCCTTGATCCGGCTTGGGATACCCGATCCCCTCGAGCGCCTTGCCGACGCACGACCCGACATCCGGGTCGAAGCCCACCGTCCGCGCGTCGCGCGGCGCGCCCGTCTCGCCGATGGTGTACCAGGCTTGGAGCTGGCCCCTGAGCGTCGGCGTGCGCGCGAGCGCGGGCAGATAGCACGCGGTGAACTCCGGGAAGCTCCGCATGACGTACCGGCGGATGATCGCTGGGGCGAGCGTGCCGCCCGCGGCGGTCAGCGAGATCAGCCTGGGCGGCGGCACGGTCGAGCGCGGTGTGGCGGGGGGCGCGGACGCGGTGCCGGAGCCGTGGCCGATCGTGGCGTACGAACCCGTCGAGATCGGGCCGAGCTGCGCCTCGGCGAAGATGTCGCGCGCCACCGTGCCGGAGGCGCTGGCCACGGGCGCCCCTTCGACCCAGACCGCGTGGACCAGCCACCGGCCCTTCGCCTTGCGCAGTTCGAAGACGGTCACCGGTCCGGCCGCGCGCTCGCCGCGGTACACGGTGATGCCGCCAGGGACGGCGTCGAGGTGCCAGGCACCGCCCGCCGCGATCGAGAACGCCGCCGCGACGGTGCCGCTGGCCGCGAGTTGTGCCTTCACCCAGGCCCGCGGCAGCGTCGCGGTGGGGAACTCCACGGCGGCGGCGAACAGCCCCAGCAGCGCCACCGGCCGCTCGCCGTCGATCGCGGCGACCAGCTTGACCGCGGTCCGCTTCGCCGCCGCTGGCGGCTTGCCGCTGATCACGAGCGTGTCGCCGCCCGCGTGCGCGACCGCTGTCGCGATCATGAAGATCATCAAGGTCGTGATCAGCCGCATCGGGTGATCATACACGGGCGCCTCAGCGGGACCGGAGGGCGGCGCGCAGCGGGCGGGCGAGGTCGCCGCGGGGGCCGGCGACGACGTTGTCGAGCCCGAGCCACGTGGCCATCGCGCGCAGCTCGGCGGCGAGCGCGGGCGCGACCTCGGCGGGGGCGGCGTGCGGCTCGGCGAACGCGCCGTGCACGCGCAGGGTGCCGGCGGCGCGATCGGCCTTGAGGTCGACCCGCGCGACCAGGCGATCGCCGAGCAGGAACGGCAGCACGTAGTAGCCGTACGCGCGCTTGGCGGCGGGCGTGTAGATCTCGAGGCGGTAGTGGAAGTCGAACAGCCGCAGCGCGCGCTCGCGGTACCAGACCAGCGAGTCGAACGGGCTGAGCAGCGCGGTCGCCGCGACCGTCCGTGGCATCGCCGCCGCCGGGTCGAGGAACCCGGGCTCGCGCCAGCCCTCGACCGCGACCGGCAGCAGCGCGCCGCCGTCGACCAGCTCGGCGATCCGGGGCCGCGCTGCCGGGTGCTTGATCCGGAAGTAGTCGGCGAGATCGCGGGCGGTGGCGACGCCGAGCGCGGTCGCGGCCCGGCGCAGGAGCTCGCGGTGGGCGTCGGCGATCGTCGGGGTCGGGGTCGCCAGGATCGCGGGCGGCAGCACCCGCTCCGGCAGATCGTAGACCCGCTCGAAGCCGCCCTCGCGCCGGGTCGCGGTCAGCTCGCCGCTCCAGAACAGGTACTCGACCGCGCGCTTGCCTTCGCTCCACTCCCACCAGCCGCTCCTCGGCCGCGGGCCGCCGCCCTCGACCTCGCCGGCCGCGAGCGGGCCGCGCGTGCGGATCTGGGCCAGCACCTCGTCGCAGAACCCGCGCTGGTCGCGCCCCATGCGAGCGACGTGGCCCCAGACGTTGTCGCCGTTCTTGGCCGCCGCCATCCGCCAGCGCAGGAGCGGGTGCAGCGCCACCGGGCACAGGCTGGCCTCGTGGCCCCAGTACTCGAACAGCTCGCGCCGGGCCACCGCGCGTTGCAGCAGGTCGCGCGGGTGGTGGCCGAGCCGGGCCCACAGCGGCAGCTCCTGGGTCCGGACCAGGACGTTGACCGAGTCGAGCTGCACCAGCTGCACCCGCTCGAGCACACGCCCGAGCGCGCTCGGCCCCGGCCGCGCCGGTCGCGCCCGCGCGAAGCCCTGGGCCGCCAGCGCGATCCGCCGGGCCGCATCGGCGCTCAGCGGCTCGGGTCGGCGGACGCGGGCCATCACGGGTGAGCGTACAACAGCCCTGGCGACGATCGCCCGCCGGTCGGGTTCCGCTACAATGCGGCGGCGAGAGCCGCGCAGCGATGGAGCAGTTCGGGAAATACACGCTGATCCGCAAGATCGGCGCCGGCGGGATGGCCGAGGTCTACCTCGCGCGCACCGCCGTGGCCCAGGGCCTGGCCAAGGTCCTGGTCATCAAGAAGATCCACCCGGCCTACGCCCGCAGCCGGCAGTTCGTGACGATGTTCGTCGACGAGGCCAAGATCGCGCTCGGCCTCAACCACCCCAACATCGTCCAGGTCTTCGACTTCGGCGCGGTCGGCGACACCTACTTCCTGGCGATGGAGCACGTCGAGGGCCTCGACGTCCTCCGGCTGCTGCAAGACTGCGCCCACGATCGCCGGCGGGTGCCGTACGGCATGGCGTCGTACATCGTCCAGCAGCTCGCCCGCGGCCTCGACTACGCCCACCGCAAGACCGACGAGTTCGGCGAGCCGCTCGCGATCGTCCACCGCGACATCTCGCCGCAGAACGTCCTGGTGTCGTGGGACGGCTCGGTCAAGATCGTCGACTTCGGCATCGCCCGCGCCCGCGACGTCCACGAGGAAGAGGGCATCATCAAGGGCAAGTTCGCGTACATGTCGCCCGAGCAGGCGCGGGGCCAGCCGGTCGACTGCCGGTCCGACGTCTTCAGCGCCGGCATCGTGCTGTACGAGCTGGTGTGCGGTCGGCCGCTGTTCTCCGGCCGCGGCAAGGAGGCGCTCGAGCAGGTCCGGGCCGGCGCCATCACGCCGCCGCGCGAGCACGCGCCGGAGCTGCCCGAGACTCTCGAGCGGGTGATCCTGCGGGCCCTGGCCTTCCACCGGGACGATCGCCACCAGAACGCGCGCGAGCTGCAGTCCGACCTCGGCCGCTTCCAGCTCGAGCACGGCCACCGCACCGGCGAGCCGATCGACTCCGGGGTCCTGGCCGGCTTCGTCGCGTCGGTGGTGCCGGCCGAGCGGCGCGGCCCGCCGGCGCGCCCGCCGCTGTCGTCGAACCCCGCGATCGTGGTGCCCGCCCCCGGCGCTGGCTCGGCCCCGCCCGCGAGCTCGCCCGGCTCGGCGGCGCAGGACGAGCGGCCGGGCGCGATCGCGCGGCCCCGCGAGAGCCGCGAGCGCAAGTACGTCTACGTCCTCGACGGCGTGATCCGCGGGCTGGCCGCGCTCGAGCGCCGGCTCGGAGTCGTCGACGCCGGCCGCCTGGTCGCCGACTTCCGCACCGTCGCCAAGGACGTCGCGTTCAAGCACGACGCGCTCGATGATCGCGGCGAGCGGGAACCCGGCAGCCTGCGGCTGGTGGTCGGCCTGCCGGTCGCGAGCGAGGACGACGGCGGCCGCGCGATCCGCCTCGGGCTGGCGCTGGTCGACGCGCTCGATGGCATCGGCTCGTCGGTCGAGCCCGAGCTGCGGCTGGCGATCGGCATCCAGCGCGGGGCCGCGACCGTGATCCGGCGGGGCGGTGACCAGACCTTCGAGCTCGAGCCCTCGACCGCGGGCTTCGCGGCCCACCTGGCGCGCGCCGCCGGGCCGGCCGAGATCCTGGTCGGCGGCCGAGTCTACCGCAGCGCCCGGGTCGACTGGAGCTTCGAGGCCCTGCCGGCGATCGAGCTGCCCAGCGACACGGACGCCGGCGGCTCGGGCGCCTACCGCGTCGACGACGACACCGACCCCGGGGTCAAGCGGGCCCGGGTCTACCGCCTGCGCGGGCCGAAGGATCGAGCGCAGCGGGTCCGCGAGCGCCGGCCGGCGACCGCGCTGGTCGGCCGCGAGCTCGAGCTGAAGAGCCTGCGCGACGCCTACCGCGACGTCCGCATCGCCAAGAAGAAACGCCTGCTGTGCGTGGTCGGCGATCACGGCGTCGGCAAGCGCTCGCTGGCGGCGACCTTCCTCGCCGGCATCCCCGCCGACGAGGCCTACGTGCTGCGGACCGCGACCCGGGTCGGCACCGCGATGACGCCGTTCGGGGTCATCGCCGATCTCACCCGCGAGATCCTCGGCCTCGCCGACGGCGCCGAGCCGCACGAGGTGATGCGCCGCATCCACCTGGCGGCGCCGATGCTGTTCGCCGACGGCGACGATCCGCGCGAGGTCAAGGGCGCGCTGCAGGTGCTCGGCCTGCTGCTCGGGGTCCGGCCCGGCCCCGACGAGGTCCAGCTCGATCCCGACGAGCGCCGGTCGCGGCTGTTCGGGCTGATGCTGCGGGTCGAGCAGCGCCTCGATCCTGGCAAGGCGCTGGTGGTGGTCGGCGAGGACGTCCACTGGAGCGATCACGAGAGCATCGAGCTGTTCGCCGAGCTGCTGAAGGTGCCGACCAACCGGCCGATCCTCGGCATCATCACCACCCGGCCGGCCCGCCGCATCCTCGACGCCGCGACCGCCGCCGGCGCCGAGCTGGTGCAGCTCGACGAGCTCGACGGCGAGGCCCGACGCACGCTGGTCAGCTCGCGGTTCGTGGCCGGCGCCGACGTCGGCCCGCTGGCCGAGCAGATCCTGGCCCGGGCCGGCGGCAACCCGTTCTTCATCCTCGAGCTGCTCGACGCGCTGGCCGAGCGCGGCGTGGTCGCCGAGGTCGCGGGCACCGGCGGCCGCTACCGCTGGGCCAAGCCCGACGCGCCGCTGCAGGTGCCGACGTCGATCGAGGACCTGCTGATCACGCGCATCGACAACCTGCCGGCCGCCGACAAGCACGTGCTGCTGGCCGCGGCGGTGATCGGCCGGACCGTGCCGACGCCGATGCTGGCAGCGCTGCTGGGCGCCAGCCCCAGGGCTGAGCTGGCTGACCTGACCCGGCGCGGCCTGCTGATCGCGGCCGACGGCGAGTACCGGTTCAAGAACGACATGATCATGACGGTGGCCTACGGCCTGCTCGCCACCGACGACAAGATCCGGCTGCACCGGATCGTCGCCGAGCGGATCGCGACCGGGCCCAGCTACCGACCGGGCCAGGACGACGCCCACGTCGCACGCCACCTCGAGCTGGCCGGCGACGCCCCGGCCGCCGCCGAGCGGTACCTGCGGGCCGCGACCCACGCCATCGACGTCGGCGGCAACACCGACGCGTTCCGCCAGCTCACCCGCGCGCTCAAGCTGCTGCCGGCCGGCGATCACCTGCGCCGGTTCCAGGCCCGGCGCCAGCGCGAGGAGCTGCTGCGTCGGATGGCGCGACGCCCGCAGCAACTGCGCGAGCTTGCGGCGCTGCGCAAGGACGCCCTTGCGGTCGGCGATCCGCAGAAGCTGGCCCTGGCCCACGCCCTGACCGCGCAGTTCTACATCGATGTCGGCAAGGCCCCGGCCGCGGCCCGGGCGGTGACCCTGGCCCTGCAGCACGCCCGCGACTCCGGCGACCGCCTGGCCACCGCCGACGCGCTGCGCCTGCGCTCGGCGATCGCGCGGCTGGTCGGCAACAACGACGAGTCGCTGCGGCTTTGCGACGAGGCGCTGGCGCTGTGCGGCCCCGGCGAGGGCGAGCACCAGCCGGCGCTGCGGACCCGGGCCACGATCCTCATCGATCAGGGCACGACGCTGTGGAACATGGGCCGGCTCGAGGCCGCGATCGAGTCGTACGCCGAGGCCCTGGTCATCTACCGCGCCCTCGGCCTGCCCCGACAGGAGGCCCGCGCGCTCAACAGCATGGGCGTGGTGTTCTCGTCGCTGGGCGAGTACGAGGAGGCGCTGGCCCACTACAAGTCGAGCCTCAAGATCGATCAGCAGCTCGGCGATCGCTCGGGGGTCGCGTTCAAGCTCGGCAACCTCGGCCAGGCCTACGGCGACCTCGGCGACGTCGAGCGGGCCGAGAGCTACCTGGCCAAGGCGATGCGCATGGCCGAGCAGATCGGCGACGGCTCGAGCATGGCCGACGCCGCGATCTCGTGGGGCCAGGCCAAGCTGGCCGGCGGCGACCCGGTCGCGGGGCTGGCCTTGCTCGAGCGCGGCCGCGAGCTGGCGTCCGACAACCGCGAGCGGTTCCAGGAGATCCGCGCGCTCGAGTACATCGCGCTCGGCCAGCTCGACGCCGGCCAGCCGGCCGAGGGCGCGCTCGAGCTGGCTCGCTCGGCCACCGAGCTGGCCAAGAAGATGCCGATGGTGGTCGGCGTGATCCACGGGCTTGCAGCCCAGGCCCTGGCGCTGTCGCGGCTCGGCCGTCACGGCGAGGCGGTGGCCGCCGCCGACGAGTCGATCGCGCTGGTCCTGGCCCTGAGCCGGCCCGAGGGCGCCGAGCACCTCCACCACTGGCACGCGCTGGTGCTGGCCGCGGCCGGCGACCGCGCCGGGGCCCGCGCGGCCTGGCAGCGGGCCAGCGCCGAGCTCGCCACCAAGGCCGGCCGCCTGCGCGATCCCGCGCTGCGCGCCGCCTACCTGTCGTCGCGCACCGCCACCGCCGTCCGCGCCGCCCTCGCCGGCTAACCATCGCCCTGGCGCGGACCTCGCCCGACCCGCACGCGTTACAGTGGTGGCGATGACCGACGTCCCCGTCTGGCCCCGCGTCGAGCGGCTGTTCGGCCGGGCCATCCGGTACGGCCGCGATCCGGCGATGGCGCCGTCGGCGGCCCGCTACGTCGTGCTGTCGAACATCGTCGCGCTGGTCGGCGCGGCGTTCACGCTCGGGTTCGCGCCGGTCCTCTTCGTGTCGGGCCACGCGCTGTACCCGGCTCTACAAATAATCTACGCGCTCCTCTACCTGCCGACCCTGTGGCTCAACCACCGCGGCCACCGGATTGCCGCCACCAGCTACCTGGTGCTGTCGAGCCACGTCCTCGCCCTGTCTCAGGTCCTGGTCGAGGGCCGCGGCTTCGACGTCCAGCTGTTCTTCCTGCTGCACGCGCTCTTGCCGTTCCTGCTGTTCCCGCCGCGCCACGAGCGACTGATGATGGCGATGGCGGCCCTGGCCGGCGCCGACTTCATCGCGCTGATCGCGCTCGGCGACCGCCTGCCCCACCTCGGGCCGGCGATCGCGCCCGAGCGGCTCGCGATCCTGCGCGCGGTCCTGGTCGGCGGCCTGTTCGCGACCTTCGCCGCCTGCGCCCACTACGCCCGGCGCGCGACCCTGATCGCCGAGGAGGCCCTCGACCGCGCCCACCGCCGATCCGAGGAGCTCCTGCTCAACATCCTGCCGCCGTCCGTCGCGGCCCGGCTCAAGCTCGACAACGGCACCATCGCCGACGGCTTCGCCGACGTCACCGTGCTGTTCGCCGACCTGGTCGGCTTCACCGCGCTGTCGGCCCGCCTCAGCCCCGAGCGCGTGGTCTCGATCCTCAACCAGCTGTTCTGCCGCTTCGACGATCTGGCCGGCCAGCTCGGCCTCGAGAAGATCAAGACCATCGGCGACTGCTACATGGCCGCCGGCGGCCTGCCCGAGCTGCGTCGGGATCATGCCGATGCGGTCGCCGACATGGCGCTGGCCATGCTCGCGATCGTCGACGAGCTGCGCGGCGAGCTCGGCGAGACAATCGAGATCCGGGTCGGCGTCCATAGCGGCCCGGTGGTCGCCGGCGTGATCGGCAAGCGCAAGTTCATCTACGACCTCTGGGGCGACACGGTGAACACCGCCAGCCGGATGGAGTCGCACGGCGTGCCCGGCGCGATCCAGGTCAGCGACGCCACCCGCCGCCTCCTCGCCCACCACTTCAACCTGACCAGCCGCGGCAGCATCGAGATCAAGGGCAAGGGCGCGATGACCACCTGGATCCTCGACGGCCGCCGCGTGCCGTCGACCGAGCGTATGCCACTCATCGGGGACTGACCGCCATCGACGCGGGTCCGTACGCGCCGACCAGGATCGTGTAGGACCGGCCGCTTGGTCGAGGCCTGACGGCCACTGCGCGCCCGTCGCCGTCTATGCTCGGCGCATGACCACCCCAGAGCCCGTGGCCGCGCCGTCACCCGACCCCGCCGACTGGCACGTGCCGACCCTGGCCGAGGTGTTCGCGCTGGCCGCGGCCCGACCCGGCGGACCGATCTTCCTCGATACCAAGCTGCCACCCGGCGACGCGACGGTCGCCCGGCGGATGGCCGGCCAGTACCTCGAGCTGTTCCTTCGCCACCCGGCGCTGCGCGAGCGCGCGTTCGTCGCCACCCCCGACGGCGCGTTGCTCGACGTCATCAAGCACGAGTTCGCGGCGACGCCCGGCTTCGAGGGCTTTCGCAACTTCGCGCTCGATCACGAGGAGCTGTCGGCGTTCGTGCTCGGCCACGACGTCGCGGCGGCCACCCCGCTGCGCGGCGCGGGTGACAACGCCTGGTTGTCGATCGGCGCGCCGTACATGCCGCTGTCGGTCGGATCGTTCGCCGATCTGCTGGCGCTGGTGCGGCGCACGTTGACCCTGACCCGCGCGCCCGGCGGCCCGCACGACGGCAAGCGGCTGTGCGTGTGGACCATCGTCGACGACGACCAGATGCGGGCGCTGGCCGAGGCCGGGCCCGACGCGATCCTCACCGATCGGCCGGCGGCGCTGGCGGCGGTGCTCGATCAGGTCCACGGCGCGGGTACGACCGCGGCCGTGCGGCCGATGGTGATGTGCCACCGCGGCGGGCCCGACAACTCGGGCGCGCCCGAGAACACGCTGCCGATGATCGCGCGCGGGCTCGCGACCGGCGACGCCATCGAGATCGACGTCTGCTCGGCGCTCGACGGCGCGGTGGTGTTCCACGACAACGATCCCGAGGCGCTGATCGCGGTGATGCGGCGCTCGGGCGGCGGCGCGGTCGGCGAGTTCCGGCCGGTGTTCCGCGCGGGCGAGGGGCGCGATCTGTCGAACCACCGCCTCGATCAGCTCACGGTCGCCGAGGTCCAGGCCCACCACGCCTACGCCCGGGACGAGAAGGGTGCCTTGGCCACGGTCAAGACCGGCTTCCTGGCCATCGGCCGCCTGATCAAGGACCGCTTCGACTGACGCATGGGGCGCGGGCTCACCAGATCTCACCGCCACCGACGGCCGCCGGTTGCGCGACACCACCCTGGCGATCGGCGTGGAGCTCGAGGCCAGTCCGCCGGGGCCGGGTGCGCGCCGTGGCCGCCCCGACAACTTCCGGGTCATGACGCTGTTCGCGGGGCTCGCCATGTCGCAGATATGTCCTCGGTGTTCACGTCCATGATGTTTCACGGCGAGGGAGCCGAGTGGCTACGGCAGGCGAATCGTCACCTGCGGGATCGCGGGGTCGGTCGCCTGGACGATGCTCGGGTTCGTCGCGGTTGCCGCGAGGAACGATCCGCCACCGCCACCGCCGCTTGAGAAGTTGCCGCCGCCGCCGCCCGAGAAGCCGCCGCCGCCGCCCGGGCCACCGTTGCGTAACCAACCCGCCGGGCCGGGCGTCTATGCCACCATGAAGGGCGCCACCCGATCTGCGCACCCATCGGTGGCTGGACAGCTGAACCCATCTTGAAGTTCATCAAGCAGAGCATGATCGCGGCCAGCGCTGACGACGTGTTCGCGTTCCACGAGATGCCCGACGCATTCGCGCGGCTGTTGCCGCCATGGCAGCGGAGCGTGGTTGTCACTCCCCCGACGTCGCTCGCTGTCGGGACGCGGGTGGTGCTGCGGACCAAGGTAGGACCGTTCTGGCAGACCATCGAGGCCGAGCACGTCGCCTACCAGCCGGGGACGATGTTCGCCGACCGCATGATCAAGGGTCCGTTCCCGCGCTGGCTCCATCGCCACGTGGTCACCGCGCGCGGGCCACGCGAGTGCACTCTCACCGATGACATCGACTACGAGCTGCCACTCGGGGCCCTCGGTCGGTTCGTCGGCGGATGGGTTGCCCGCCGGCAGCTCTCCCGACTCTTCGACTTTCGCCACGAGGTCACCCGCGCGGCCTGTGAAGGCCGGTCGACCGTTCCAGCGACGAACGAGCCGAGCCCGACCCCGAGCTGACCGGCGAGGCCCGCGCCGACAACCTCGGCTCTTCCACGCATCCATGGGGACAACGCGGGTCACAGCAGGCGCCGGCTTCGTCGCGCGCGCCGCGACAAGTCGTCGCGCGGCTTTGGCCGTCGCCGTCGCCCGGGCCACATTGCGGTCGTGCTTCGGTGGCACCGCTCGTTTGCTGCCGGCGCCGCGCTGGTCACCCTCGCCATCGCCGACGGGCGCCACGCCCGACGCCAGGCCGCCCGATGCGACGCCGCCGTCGACGCGGTGTGTAGCAGCCGGCCGTCGACGGTCGGACTGCCCGTAGGCTAGGACGCGCCGCCAGCGCGGCGCCGGAGGCGCCCGACGATGCGGCCGATGAGCACGCCGGGCTCCGGCACGCCGAGCGGTCCCGAGACCGCGAGGACGACGACGCCGTAGGCCGCGCTGCCGGCCAGGCACTGCGCCAGCCAGCGGCCGTGGCCGGCGTGGACGACCAGCGCGACGGCCCGGGCCGCACCCCACGCCGCGGCCGCCGCCAGCGCGGCCAGCACCAGCGCGCGCACGAGCGCCAGCACCAGGGCCCGCGCGCCGCCGCGGATCTCGGGCAACAGCCGCGGCAGCAGCAACGCCACCGACAGCGTGTGCAGGAGGATGCCGCAGCCCGACGACAGCGCGAGCCCGGTGGCGCCGTGGTGGTGATAGGCGAAGGCGTAGATCGGCAGGCTCACCAGCGTCACGACCGTGCCCGCGAGCATCGGCAGCCAGGTGTTGCCGGCGGCGTAGAACGCGCGGGCCAGCAGCGCCTGCAGCGCCCACAGCGGCACCGCCGCGGCGAAGATGACGAGGTAGCGCGCGGTCGGATCGAGATCGCCAACGGTGAAGTGGCCGCGCACGAACAAGAGGCCGGTGATCGGCGTGGCCAGCGCGACCAGGCCGCCGGCCAGCACGATCGCCAGCACGCTGGCGCCGCGCACCGTGCGCAGGACAGTGTCGGCCAGCTCATCGCGCCGGCCCTCGGCGAACAGCCGGGCGAAGAACGGCATCGAGGCCTGGCCGACCGCCTGGCCGGCGATCGCGATCGGCACCGCCACCAGCTTCTTGGCGTAGTTGAGGTGCGAGATCGCGCCCTGGTCGCCGGACGCGAAGTAGCGCAGGACCCAGTCGTCGGCGGTGACCAGGGACACGCCGATCATCAGCGGCAGCGACAGCCACAACCACTCGCGCAGCGCCTGGTCGCGCAGCGCGAAACGAAAGCTGACCCGGGCGCCGGCCCGGTGGGCGGCGATGGCCGGGACCAGGAACGGGCCGACGAACGCGCCGACCAGGGCGCCCCAGGCCAAGGACGCCGCGCCGAGCTGATCGGCGAGCAGCACGCCGCCGAGGATGATGCCGGCGTTGTACAGGAGCGGCGCGAACGCGGCCGCACGGAAGAAGCCTCGGGCCAACAGCGTCGCGGTCATCAGGCCGCCGGCGACGAAGCAGAGCTGGGCCGGCAGGAGAATGCGGGTGTAGCGCACGCAGTCGGCGAGCGCGTCGGGCGGCATGTCGTGGAAAAACGCCTTCGACAGCGGGGCCGCGAACAGCTCGGCGACCAGGATCAGGATCACGACCAGCGTGAGGATCACGGTGGTCACCACCGACAGCGCGCGGTTGGCGGCCTCCTCGTCGTCCTTGGCCAGGTGGCGGGCGTAGATCGGCAACAGCGAGATCGACAGCGTGCCGCCGGCCACCAGGTAGTTGAGCCAGTCGGGGATCGTGAACGCCGCGAAGAACGCGTCGGTCTCGGCGCCGGCGCCGAAGCGCGACGCGATGAAGGCCTCGCGCAAGAAACCGATGACGCGCGACAGGAACACCGCCGCGGTCATCAGCAGCGCGGCGGCGCCGAGCCGGCGCAAGGCGGAAGGGGGCGGGGTCGGCAAGGTCGTCATTGTGGGGGCCGGCTCCGACGCGGGCAATGAGGACACGAGCGCAAGCGAGGGTCCAAA
>JAYVSF010000389.1:0-3807 GCA_043775605.1 Myxococcales bacterium | reverse complement strand
GGGCGGCGATCGCCGGGGTCGGCGCCGGCGGCTCCACCGGGCGGAGGCGGGCGGCGGGCGCGCCGGGCAGCATCGAGAACCGCTCGATCGCGCCGAGCTGGGCCTCGAGGAGGCCGGAGTTGCGCTGGTCCCAGGTGCCGTCGGCGTCGAGGACGTCGACGATCAGCAGGTCACCGCGCCGCTCGAAGTTCACCGGCGCGTCGAGGCCGGTCAGGATCTCCTCGTCGTCGAGCTCCTCGAGGCGCTTCTCGAACGCCCCGATCTTGGTCTCGAACTCCTGCTTGCCGAGCTGGCTGGCCCGGCGCTTGCCGTCGACGTCGACGGTGGGATCGAGGGCCCAGGCCAGCAGGCAGATGCCGCGCAGGTCCTGGGCCGAGCGCGCGACCAGGACCGCGTCGCCCCAGGCGCCGAGCGCGAACAGCCGGCCCAGGCGGATCGGCAACGCCAGGCAGATCGCGATCAGCTCCTCGCGGGCGTCGCGCAGGTCGACCTCGATCCGCGGCTCCTGCGGATCGGCCCGCAGCGGCTGGCTGTCGTCGATGATCAGCAGCCGGCGCTCGCCCCGCCGCCGGAACGGCATCGACGGCGACAGCTCCATCTCCATGCGGGGATCGAGCATGTCCGGGTCGAGCAGCTTCTTCTGCTTGGCGACCTCGGGGCCGCCGAGCGCGTCGATCAGGATCTTCTGGTCGAGCGCGGCCTGGGCCTTGAACATCAGATCGGTGACCAGGCTGTCGAGGGCGAGCATGTGCGCTGTTCTTACAGTCAGCCGCCCGGGGGGGCAAGGCCCGCCCGCCCCGCCCGGTTCGGTCCGGGTTCGGTAAGCTCCGCCCATGACCGGCCGCGTCCGCGTGTTCATCGCCTGCTCGCTCGACGGCTTCATCGCTGGGGACGACGACGATCTGTCGTGGCTGCCCGACAGCCCCGAGGATCATGGCTACGACGCCTTCATGGCCGAGGTCGGCGCGCTGCTGATCGGTCGCGGCACCTTCGACGTCGCCAGCGGCTTCGACCCCTGGCCCTACGGCGACCGGCCGGTGCTGGTCGCGACCACCCGCCCTATGGTGGTGCCCGGTCCCACCGTGCGCGAGGTCGCGGGCGCGATCGCCACGCTGGTCGACCAGGCCCGGACCGCGGCCGGCGGTCGCGACGTCTACCTCGACGGTGGCAACCTGATCCGCCAGGCCCTCGACGCCGACCTGATCGACGAGCTGATCGTGACCTTCATCCCGGTCATCCTCGGCGCCGGCGACCCGCTGTTCGCGGGCGTCGCCCACCGCCGCCACCTGCAGCTCGTCAGCCACCGCGTGGTCAGCGGCCTGATGCAGGGCACGTACCGACCGGTGGTCGCGATCTAGGTTGGCGACGACCGGCTACAGGTAACCGCTGCGCTGGCGCAGGAGCCACTCGCTGCCGAGCAGGAGCAGCATGAGCGCGATCAGCAGCGGCCGGCTCCACAGCTCGACATCGGCCCGGCGATCGACCCGCACCACCCGCGGCGGATCGAAGGCGAGGTCGGCGGGCAGGGCGTCGATCGCGCCCATCGCCCGGCCGCCGCTGCCGGCGGCGATCGCGGCCAGCCGGCCCGAGTCGCCGGTCGGCTCGTCGAGCTCGGCCGAGGCGTCGCGGACCAGGAAGATGTCGCCGGCCGCGACCTCCTTGCCGGCGACCATGGCGGTGGCGTCGACCCGGTAGGCGCCGGGTGCCAGGCCGTGCAGATCGAAGCTGCCGGTGCCGTCATCACCGACGGTGACGTCGGTGTTGCCGACCGGCACCGCGGTGGCGGGATCGGCGCCCAGCCGCCAGCGCAGCGCGACCTTGCCGCCGGCCAGCGGCTGGTAGTCGCGGCCCAGGAGCCGCAGGTTGACCCGGACCGGCGCGCCCGGCACGTACTCGACCGCGTCGGTGTCGACGTGGAGGTTGCGCAGGTCGGGATCCTGGATCAGCCAGCGGATCGCGTTCTCCCACAGTCGGGTGTACTGCCGGCCGTCGTCGCCGGGCCGGGCGGCGGCGAGGAAGCCGAACCGCCAAACGCTGTCGGTGGTGACCGCCATGCTGCGGCCCTTGCCGTACTCGCCGACGACGATCACCGGCATCGGTGCCCCCGCCCCTGTCCGCAGCCGGGGATGGACCGCGAGCACGGTGGCGTCGGGCTTGGCTCCGGCGACCAGGTTGACGCCCTCGAGCGGCGGCAGCGCCTTCCACGCCGCCAGGTTGTCGGGCACGGCGTAGCGCAGCGCCGTCACCGGGTGGCTCTTGCCGGCCTCGGTCAGGGTCGGCGCGAACTCGGCGGTGTCGAGCAGCGTGCGGTGGGCCCACGGATCGAGCAGCTCGACCGGCAACGCGGCCGCGACCGGGGTCCCGTGGTAGCCGCCCGACGAGAATGACATGGCGCCGCCGAGCATGGCCAGGCCCCCGCCGCCCTCGACGTAGGCCCGGATGTTCTCGAGGTAGTCGCCGATGCCGTACGGCATGAACTCGAAGTTCTGCAGGATGATGACGTCGAACGACGGCAGCTGCTGCTCGAACAGCTCGCGGGTCGGGAACGGGATCAGCGACATCTCGTCGCTCGGCACCAGCGAGATGTCGTCCTGGGTCCGCAGGATGAAGAACGAGATCAGGTCGACGTTGGGGTTGTCCTCCAGCATCGCCCGGGTCGCGCGGACGTCCCACGACGGCGCGCCGGCGACCTGCAGCACCCGGATCTTGTCGCGGATGACCCGCAGCACGAACGCGCGGCTGTTGTTGGTGGCCACCGCCTCGTCGTCGGCGACCGGGGTCGAGATCTCGTACAGGTAGCGGCCGACCCGCGGCGGGGTCACCTCGAAGGTCACGGTGGTGGTGCCGTCGGCCGGCAGGTCGACGTACTTCTGGCGCGCGACCTGGCCGTCGGCCGACAGGTTGACCAGGACCCGGCGCGGGCCGTAGCCGGTCGAGCGCAGCACCGCCTCGATCCGGACCACAGTGCGGACGAACGCGAACTCGTCGGCCAGGACTTGGCGGACCGCGACGTCGCGCAGCCCGGGCCGGACCGGGGTCGCGGTGTGGATGCGGGTGTCGAGCGAGCGCAGGAAGTCGCGGACGGTGCCGTCGCCCTTGTCGTCGAGGTCGCCGGTCGCGGCGCCGTCGGACACGAGCACGACCCCGGCCAGATCGCGGCCGTCGTAGCGGGCCCGCACCGCCTCGAGCGTCTTGCGGATCAACGTCGCGTCGCCGCGCGGCTCGGTCCGGGCCGCGGCGTCGAGCGTGGTCGCGGCCACGACGTCGCTGAAGTTGTAGACGTCGAGCTGGTGCAGCCGGCGCCAGACGTCGAAGGCGTCGGCCGAGGCGTCGAGCAGCGCGCGGACCCGCTCGGTGCGGGTCGGGCCGTGCGGCTGATCGCGCAGGCCCATCGACAGCGAGTCGTCGATCACCAGCGCCACCCGGTTGGGCTCGCGCGCGACCTGGCGCAGCTCGACCGCTGGCTCGAGGAACACCACCAGCGCGCACATCGCGCCGGCGACCCGCAGCACGATCAGCGGCGCCCGGCGCAGCGGCGACACCCCGCGGCTCGCGCGCCAGGCCAGCAGCGCGATCGCGGTGACCATGCTGCCGCCGACCCACAGGCCGAGGTGGCGCCACGGCGCAAGCAGCACCCAGCGGTGCTGGTTGAACTCGGCGGTGTGGGGCGCGGCCCAGCGCACGGTCAGCGCGACCAGGGCCTCGGCGATCAGCGCGCCGGCCGCGGTCAGGGCCAGGCACAGCGCGCCGGTCGCGGCGGTCCGCTGCCCGCGCCGCCCGAGCAAGAGCGCGACCAGCGCGGCCAGC
>JAYVSF010000388.1:0-3135 GCA_043775605.1 Myxococcales bacterium | reverse complement strand
CTCCGAGGCCTGCTGGTCGAGTGTGTCGAACTGGGCCTGGGCCTTCTCGACCCGGCGGCCGTACGCGACGTCGGCGTCGGGCAGCTCCTTCAACTGGGTGACCAGCGCCCGGCGAGCGGTGACCAGGCGATCGAGCTCGACCAGATCCGCGCTGGTGCCCTTGCCCATCTGCCGGCGCTCCTCGTCGGCCAGCTTGATGCGGACCGCGAGCACGTCCTCGGACAGCTCCATCGACCGCGACCGCTTGCCGGCCAGGCTGGGGAAGACGTTGACCCGGTTGGGCGTGGCCAGCGCGGCGTCGAGCCGCTCGATCGTGGCCTGGGCCTCGTTGATCTCGGCCTGGATGTCGCCGAGGTCGGTCTCGATGGTCATGACCCGGCCGACGTCGGGCTCGTCGCGGATCCAGGCCGCGGCGATCTCGGGCATCGTCGCGTTGGTCTGGAACGTCTCCGACGAGCGGCCGGTGATCTGGGCCATGAACTGCTGGGGATCGTCGTTGGCGGCGATGATCTTGGCCAGCTCGTCGTGGGGCAGGGCGTAGGTCTCGTGGGTGGTGGCGAAGATCGTGCCGGCCCGGTCGTACTCCTCGGTCGCGCTGGCGGCGCCGCTGTCGAGGCCCTGGGTCACCTTCTCGTGGATGCCCTGGGCCTTGCGGATGCGGAGGTTGCCCTCGAGGATGCGGACGGTCGGCAGCTTCTGCGAGGTCGGATCGGCGAGGGCCAAGAGCTCGAGCGCGCGCAGCGCCTTGTCGAACTGCTGCGACTTCACGTAGACCCACGCGACCTCGTAGAGCGCGTCGGGGAACAGATCGCTCTTGCGATCGATCAGCAGGTAGCTGTCGATGGCCTTGGTCGGCTGATCGCGCTCGTAGTACAGGCGGCCGAGGGCGAGCTGGGCCAGCTCCTTGACCCGCAGCTCGTCGTCGTTCTTGCCCTCGCGCTCGAGCAGCGCGGCCATGGCCTGGGTCGCCTTGCCGAGGTCCTTCTTGGCGACGTAGGTGGCGCCCAGGTAGTACTGGGCCTGGAAGCCGTACTCGGAGTCGGCCGGGACCTGGGCCAGCCAGGTCACCGCGTCGTCGTACTTGCCGAGGCTGAAGGCGTACTTGCCGCGGACGTAGGGCACCGACGCCGAGCGCTTGTCGGCCGGGACGCGATCGAGCTCGGCCAGCCAGGCGTCGACGCCGTCGTTCTCGCCGAGGATGAGCGACAGCTCGATCAGCCGCTCGAGCGACTGCTGGTAGTACTTGCTGCGGGCGCCGAGGTCCTGGACCAGCGACGCGAAGTAGGTGCGGGACGCGACCCGGTCGTTCTTCTGGAACAGCGACTCGGCCAGGTAGTAGACCGCGGTGTCGTAGTCGCGGCCGCGGGTGTCCTGGGCGACGTAGTCGTAGAGGAGCAGCGCGGCGTTGTCGTAGTTGCCGACGCCGAACGCGACCTGGGCGTCGATCAGCCGGCGGGCCAGCGTGTCGTCCTTGCGCGGATCGCGCGACGGCTTCTGGATGCCCGACGCGAGCTCCCGGGCCTCGGCCTCGTAGCTGGTGATCTGCTTGGCGGCGTCGCCGACGACGTCGGCGGCCGCGGTGCCGGTGGCGGCCGCGAGCAGGAGCGCCGCGGTCAGCACCGGGAGGCGTCCGTACATGCCTACTTCTCCCCGGTGCCCGAGGTGACCTTGAAGTCGATCGCCGGCCGCTTGTCGAGCGGCGTGGTCGAGCCGCCCTTCTCGTAGCCGACCACCTCGACCCGGGTGGCCTTGCCCTCGGCGGCGGTGAAGGTGTGGCTCGAGCGGACGGTGAACGTGTACTTGTTGAGGTACTTGAACACGCCGTAGCCGTGGCCCTTGTAGATGGCGAGCACGCTGAGCGTGTGGCTGCCGGGCGAGATCGGGCCGGTCAGGATGTCGAAGCTCTTGCTCTTGTAGAGGTCGGCGTTGGTCTCTTCGGACCGCGCGAAGATCTGGGTGCCGTCGAGGGCGTAGACCAGGCGGCTCAGTCGGTAGGCGGTGCCCATGCGGTTGATGTGGACCAGCGTGGCCTGGGCGCCGACGCCGCCGCCGAGCACGGCCTCCTTGAGCTGGGTGGTGCGGGCCTTGGCGCGCCACGCCCGCTCCTTGAGCGCCTGCACTCGCTGCTCGAGGCGGCGCAGCCGAAGGTTGGTCGGCATCGTCGACGGATCGACCAGGCTGCCGTCGGTGGCGACCGCGGTGAGGTCACCGGGATCGGCGGGCTGCGACGGTGCGGCGCCGCCGGCGCCGCCGGTGCCGGCGCCAGGGATCACCGCGCCCGCGTCGGGGATCGGGCTGCCGCCGGCGGGTGTTCCACCGGGGAGGCTGCCGGGTGCGCCGCCGGGCGGTGTGCCGGTGGCCGGTGTGCCGGTGGGCGTCATCGGCGTCACGCCCGGCTGGGCGAACGCGAGCATCGGGATCGCGACAGCGAACAGGACGAGCGCGACGCGGGGCGCGCGAGAGGCGGGGGCGGTGGTGCGCATCGTGACTCCGGGCCGGGGTGCGGCGATCCGCGCGCGGTGGTCTGGACGACGGACAGCCGACCATAACGCGAGTGGAATGGAGGAGTTGTAACACTGCCCTGACGGAGGATCAAACCCCGCCTGTCGCCCGGATGACGGCGGTCACCATGTCAGGGTGATCGTGACCCGCCGTTCACGGCCGGGGCCTCGGCCGGACCGGGCCGGGCGGGATCGGTCCAGGCGTCTCCCGGGCGTACACCCGCCGATTGTACGAGCGCCGGCCCGCGGATCGCCGCTCCCGGCCGCGAGATTCCGGGATCGCTAGACCCGGGGCGGGACCAGCAGGCGCCAGAGCGCCTCGAGCACGGCGTCGGTGCCGGCGCCGGTGGCGGCCGACATCGTCAGCAGGGTGTGGCCGCGCTCGGCGAACCGGGCGGCCAGCTCGTCGGCGGTGCCGTGGGTGGTGCCGGCGTCGATCTTGTTGAGCACGACCACCTGCGGCGTGCGGGCCAACTCGGGATCGTGGCGGGCCAGCTCGGCGTTGATGACGTCGAAGTCGTGCAGCGGGTCGCGGTCGGGGCCGGTGGTGAAGGTGTCGTCGAGGATGTGGAGCAGGGCCCGGCAGCGCTCGACGTGGCGGAGGAACTGGTGGCCGAGGCCGGCGCCGTCGGCC
>JAYVSF010000387.1:0-14343 GCA_043775605.1 Myxococcales bacterium | reverse complement strand
TGCACCGCGCCGCAGGCGCCGTCGCCGCTCGACCTGCGCGCGGCGACCGGGCAGGCCGACGTCGCGCCGTCGGGGATCGCGGTCGATCCCACCGGCGCTCGCTATCTCTACGACGACAACCGCGGCCTGTACCGGTTCGATGCGAGCGGTGCGTTCGAACTGGTCCTGGCCCGCGCCGCCATGCCCGATCCCGGCATGCCGGTGCAGGCGCCGTTCACCGATCTGGTCGCCATCGGCCCGGGCCGCTTCGCCATCACCGCGCGCGGCGAGGGCTTCCTGCTCGACCTCGGGCTCGGCACCCTGCGCCCGTACTTCGGCGACGCGCCCGTCGGGCTGCCCGCGGCCGACCGCCAGCGCATCGACGCGATCTCCTACGACCCCGACGCGCAGCTCCTGTACGCCCAGCGCCGCACGTTCGACGCCGCCGGCGCCCCGCTCGGCGCGCAGGTCACCAGCTACGCGCTCGCGACCGGCATCAGCCAGGAGTCGTTCGCCGTGCTCGGCGACGTCGCGGGCCGCGGCATGGCGATGGTGCCGGGCGTCGACGGGCCGGTGCTCGGCGTCAGCACCGCGCTGTGCACGCTGCCCCTCGGCCGCGTCCGTGAGGTCATCGACCTGGCGCCGCTCGGCATCGTCCGCATCGACGGCCTCGCCGTCGATCGGGTGGCCGGCACGCTGCTGATCGTCGACGGTGACAGCGACCGGCTCCTCGAGCTGGCGCTGGCCGACGTCTTTCGCTGACCGCCTCGCCCCCGCGGGATCATGATATCCCCGACTGCGGGGAGCCCGCTGGTTCCCGGAAGGAGCCCGCGATGCATCGTCTGGTCTGGATCGTGATTGCCGCCGCGCTCGTCATCGGCGGCGCGGGTGCGTGCGGTAGCGCCACCTGTCCGACCCCGGCCCCGCCGGCGCCCGTCACCGCGACCACGCCGCCGCCGCCCACCGATTCGATCCTGGTCAGCGTCGAGCAGTACGAGGGGACCGTGTGCGCACCAACGGCAGCCAGTTCTTCATCACCGAGCAGGCGACGCCGTGGCTCGACGGCAAGCACACGATCTTCGGTCAGTGCAAGGAGGCCAAGCTGGTGACGAAGATGACCGCCCTGGCCGGCCCCGACGATCACCCGACCCGCCCGATCACGATCACCCGCGTGACCTTCAGCCGGAAGTGACGCGCCGGTCGGCGCCCTCACGGCGTGACGAACGCCGGCGTGAACCCGATCACGACCGCGCCGTCCGGCTCGATCGCGCCGAGCGCGCAGCCGGTCGCCCACAGCGCGAGCGCCGCCGCGAACGGATCGGGGAGGTCTGCGAACCGGACGCCAGCGACCCGCTTCGGTCCGTGGTCGGAGACGCGCTCGTCGAGTTCGACCGCGCGCGCCCAGGCCGCGGCCGCGAACACGTCGCCGGCGGCAAGGTCGCGGACGTCGTCCTCGCTCCAGGCGCGTGCTGCGGTCATGGCCTTCACGAAGCGGGCGCGCTGCGCCATCGCTTCATCGACCGCACCGAGTCGATCCTGCAGCGCGAGCTCGGCGGCAAGCGCAGCCCGGGTCGCCGCCGGATGCCGCCGCAGGCCCGGGTCGTGGTGCGCGGGGACGACCCGCCACCGCACCGTCGTCGTTACCGGCGCACCCCACGGCGCGAGTCGCGCCACGAGCTCGACGGCCAGCCGGCCGGCCTCGTCGACGATCCCGGCCGGGTTGGCGATGCGGCGCGCGAGGGCGACGACGTCGAGGGCGCCGGGCGTCGCCATGCCGCGCCACCGTCGCCCATCGGCGAGCACCGTGCAAGCGTTGCTCGCGCTGTGGACCTGATGAGGGCGTGTGCTGGCCGCGGCGGGCGGGGCTACCGGAACGGCTGGGCGCGCTCGACGAGTTCGGGCAGCCCGGACTCCTTGGGGTTGCGCGGATTGCCGGGGTGGATGATCGAGAGCTGGCAGTTCTCGGCGGCCATGACCAGCTGGGCGAAGGTGCCGGCGTCGGCGCTGACGATGTAGGCCTGCTTGTTGCCGTCGTACGCGAACATGCGGTCGTTGAGCCGCATGCACTCGTTGCAGGTGGTGCAGCGCGCGGTCTCGATGTACGCGACGTCGGGGTCGGGCGCGGCGGCGGCGGGGGTCGCCGGTGCCGGCGGGCTGGCGGCGGTGGCAGCGGTCGCGGCCAGGGTCGCGAGCACGGCGCCGGCCGGCGTGGTGACCGCGGGCGCGGGCGCCTCGAAGAGCATGCACCGCCTTGACCGTAGCACGCCCGCAGGTGCGGCATCGACCAGTTCGTGTCGGACCCCTGGTGCGCAGGTCGACGACGTCAGCACCGGTGGCGACGATCTCCGGCGAGGCCGCGCAGATCATCTTCACCAGACCAGCGCCGCAGAGGCCGGCGCCCGCGCGATCAAGGGTCGGCCGGTCCCGTGCCTCCTCCGGCCCCGGCGGGCGGGAGCGAGGGATCGCCGAGGACGACGATGAGGTCGTACCAGCCGAACTTCTTCAGCTCGACGGTGCGGAAGGGTCCAGGCAGCAGCGCCTGTGCGCGCGTGGCGAGCTCGGGGCCGGCGGCGCCGCGAAAGTAGACCTCGGTGGCGGCCACTGTCGCTTCCTCGACACCGACGCTGGTGACCGCCAGGCCCTGCTGGTCGAGCTGCTCCGCGACCTGGCGCGCCCGGACACCACCCGCGCCGGCGTCGACCACCCGGACCTGCGGACCGAGCGCGCGGACGAAGTACCGCTCCTTGAGCGCGTCGGCTTCGGGCGCGACGTTGACCAGGCGCGAGCCGGTCACCACGACCACGCGCCGTCCATCCGGCGCCCAGTAGAGCCGCAGCCAGCCCTCCATCCGCGGCGCGTCGCCGAAGTCAGCGGTCGTCACGTCCGCGTAGGCGTAGGCGATCGGGTCGAGCTCGATCAGCGGCCACGAACTGTCCGGACCATTCAGCGTGACGACGACCTTGGGCCCGCGCTGCGCCTTCGCGCGCCGGCTCGGCGGATCGACGATGAGGTCGGTCCAGGCGTACCGGACCTGGCGATCGTCGACCTCGACCGAGAACTGCGAGGCTCCAGGGATGGTGCCCGCCGCGGTCGCGGTGACGGTCCACGGGCCCGAGCGCAAGGACGGGGTGGCGCCGATCAAGGCCGCACGGTCCGTGAAGCGCGGCCACGAGGCGGTCGGCTGGGCCTCGCCCCAGGCCTGCGTCAACTTCGACGACGACAGTCCGTCGACGTGGGCGAGCTGATACGAGTCGGTCATCAGCCCGGTCAGCGCGTCGTGGACCTGGGCGAGCCGGATCTCCTCACAGGTCTCGTCCGCGGCCCCGGCGCAGGTCGGCTCGCGGTGCAGTCCGTCGATGACGAACTGGGTGCCGTCGTCGGTCCAACCGAGGAAGCGGAGCTCGCGCATCGCATACGAGAGCTGGACGGCCCGCGGTGTGGCGCCTCCCGCCGCCCCGGCGACGACGACCGCGCGCGAGACGGGTGGGCACGAGCCGGTCGCCGGATCGCGCAGAGCGCCGTCCGGACAGCCCGGCGGCGTCGTCAGCGCCGACGCGGTGGCCGGCGGTGGAGCTGGGAGCGGCGGTGCGGCGGGTGGGTTACCGTTGGAGGCCGCGATCGCCGGCGGTGGGGCCTCGGCGGCCACCGATCTCGCGCGGGGCGACGCGTGCGGGGACGTGGGGCCGCTGGACGAGAGCACGGTGGTGAGCACGCCGGTGGCGGCCAGCGCACCAAGCGCCGCGCCGCCCACGAGGACTTGGCGCAGGCGCGCGTCGCGCTGCGCGCCGGCGAGGTCGTTGTGGACCTCGGCGTCGTCGGGTACGACCGCGGCGAGCCGGACGAGCAGCGCGAGGCGCCGCCCGCGGCCGTCCGCCCGGGCGAGCAACGCGCGAAGGTGGTCGGCGACCCCGGGCCGCAGCGCGGCGGCGGCCGGCGGTAACCGTTGGAGCAGCCACTCGCCGGCGATTGCCTCGGACTCGTCGGCGGCCGCGCCAGGCAGGCCGCGCCAGCCGGCGAACCAGGTCACCAGGACCGCCGCGC
Organism: Myxococcales bacterium; assembly: GCA_043775605.1. Taxonomy (GTDB): domain Bacteria; phylum Myxococcota_A; class Polyangia; order Haliangiales; family Haliangiaceae; genus UBA2376. The sequence goes on along the minus strand of JAYVSF010000387.1, from coordinate 10,323 downwards.
TGGCGTCCGGACCACCGGGCAGCGCGACGATCCGCGCGAGGGCGAGCAACAGGTGCGCCTCGCCGGTCACGGTGCCGAGCAGCGCGACGAGCTGCGCGCGGGTCGCGCCCGCGATCGCGGCCACGGTAGCGGCGTCGCTCGCCGCCGCCTTGCACAGCGCCTCACCGAGGCGAGCCACGTCATCGCGCGGCCCGGCGGCGGCCAGGCGAGTGTACCAGGCGGCCAGCTCGGCGGTCTGCGCCGGGCCGGGCGCGCCGACTCGCGACCCGCGATCGATCAAGGCGAGCGCGCCGGGCACGGGCGCCGCGCGGGCGGCGGCGAGCAGCGCGGCCCACACCTGCTCGCGCACCGCCCGGGCATGCGTCGGGGCCATGGCCGCGACGAGCATCGCGCCGGCGCGCTCGACCTCGTCGACCTCGCCCCGAGCCCCGAGTCGCGCGTGCCAGGCGCCCAGACGGGACTGCGCGCTGTCGCTCGCGTCCAGCTCGACGATCGTGGTGATCAGCGACGACCAGGTCGCGGCCGGGGCGCCATCGTCGAGCCGATCGAACCCGAGCGCGGTCGTCGCCGCGATCACGACCTCACGCGCTGGCGCGGTGAGCCGCGACGCCGCCCGACGTCCGCGCTCGACGAGGTCATGGCCCAGCTCGCGTGCCGCGGGCGACGACCGAAGTTCGGTCAGGAGGGCGGCGATGGCGCCTCCATGCGCCCGTTCGTAGTCGTCGGTCAGCGCGATGGCGTCGAGGCGCCGACCGGCGGCGACCAGCGCGGTCACGCGGTCGGCGACCACCTTCGGATCGGCGGGCGGCGCCGGCGCCGGCGTGAATGCCGGGGAGGCAACCACGATCCCAGGCGCGCCGGTCCACGGCCCCGGAGGCTGCGGAGTCCACCCGCCGGTCGCGGGTGCGACCGTCGACACCGTCGACTGCACCGGCTGGACCAGCAGGGCCACCACCGCGAGCGCGGCCACGACGGCGATGAGGATGGACACGGCGTTGAGCAGCTCGATGAGCTGGGTAAGATCGCGGACCTTCGGCAGGATCGCCGCGAGCAACCCCTCGAGTTCGGCCGCGTTGCCGTGCTGCGCATCCCAGATGTCGTGGGTCAGCGCCCCGAAGCCACCGGTGATGAGCGCCAGCACGGCGAGCGCCCACACGTTGCCCTTCCGCCCCTGATTGCCCACGAAGAACGTCAGTGCGCACACGCCGCCACCGACGACGACGATCGCCCCGATCGAGTCGCCGACATCGCCCTTGCCGCCGAGTCCCTTCGCGACCTCGGCGACGTCCGAGAGGAGGCTGATGACCCGGATGAGGAGGAGCGCGTAGCCGGCCGCGACGCACATGCCGGCGACGCCGGCCGCGGTCGCGAGCGCGCCGCTCGCGGGTCGCGCTGATGCGGCGGGCGGCCAAGGCGCCCCCGGGTACGCCGGGAAGCTTGCCAGCGCGGCGCCGCCGCAAGCCTTCGCGAGCTCCCGAGCGAGGACGGCGAGGCCGCCGACGCCGAGGATGGCGATGATCCCCGAGTAGCTGGTCCCGAGATGAGCGGCGGCCTGCAGCGCCCCGTGGTCCTCGAGCGTGATCAGGAAGAGGACGAAGATCGCGGCGGATGCTCCGAACACGATGTTGGCCACGGCGGCCGGGATCTTGTTCGGCTTGTGCATGAGCGCGAAGGTCGCCAGCGCGACGCCGACGCCGACCGAGGCGAGCCCGCCGAGGATGCCGAGGTATCCCAGCATGGCGAGGTCACCCGTGCCGCCCAGCCCGTTCAGGTCATCCCACGATCGGGATTGGCAGTACGACTCCGCGCAGAGCTCGAGGCCGGTCAGTCCGGCCCCGATGCGCGGGAGCCCAGACGACGTGGCCCAGCTCGGGCTGAAGATGCCGACCAGCACCAGCACGGCCGCGACGAACAGGCCCAGGCTAAGCCACGTGACCCTGGGATCGACGACGCCACCGGGCGCGACCGACGGCGGCGGATGGTAGGGTGGCGGCGGGCTCTGGGGATCCATGGCGGCTCCTCGCGATCGTCGAGCGCAGGCACGGGCTGGCGGGTACGGCCCGACCAGCACGCCGGCGAGGTCACCCGGCTAACCGTCCGCCCGGTGCGGTCAGCAAGCTGGCTGCTCCGCGCCCGGCGCGCCCGCGACCGGCTCCGGGAGGACGAGCGAACGGACGCGGAAGTCCCAGAGGTCGACGGTGATGCTCGGATCGCCTTGCGTCATGACGTAGTACACATACGGGGCCGCGAAGGAGATGCCCGTTTGCGTCGCGCACAGGGTCGATCCGAGGTACAGCGACCAGGTTCCAGCGGTCGCGTCGACCTCGGCTCGACCAAGGTAGGTCCCGTTCACGGCAGGACAGTCCTGCACTCCATTGGACCACCAGCCAGTTCGCAGCCATCCGATCGGCGCCGTAAGCGCCATCCCCGGAGCCCCCACGCGGACCTCCCACATGTCCGACTTCCAGCCGGGGTTCGGGGTGTTGTTGACCGTCATGTTGAACTCGGCGACCGTGCCGCCGGTCACTGTGGACAGCGTCTCGGCTGCCAGTCCGTATGGCGGGCCGGCCACATAGGAGTGCAGCGCACCGCCCACCTGGGGCGGCAGCGCGTACACCCCATCCCGGACCCACCGCGCCGGATCGAGCGATCCACCCTCGAAGTCGTCGAACATCGTGAACGTCGAGCGGCCGTTGTTCACGTAGGCCCCGGCCATCGTCGCGCTCGGATTGCCGTAGTAGACGTCGATCGTCGCGCCCGCCGCGGGGATCTGGTCGACCTTCACCCAGACCTTGGTCGCCGGGGTGTTGATGCCGCTCTCGAGCCACCAGGTCAGCTCGGCCCCGCTGGCGTTCGCGAACCGCAGATCGGCGCCATTCGCCCGCAGCTTCCCGGCGCCGACCAGGGCGGCGGTATCGATGACCACCGGCACGACGTAGTTGACCTGGCCGCCCGCGACCGAGCCGACGATCGCGATCGATCGCTTGTAGGTCCAGAACCCGCCGCCATCCGCGCTCAACCTCGGGCACACGCTCCAGGTGAAGGTCCTCGCCGCCGACAGGTTGCCGGCGCGATCGGTGTGGGTGACGCTGAGGGTGTGGCCGCCGAGGCCGAGGCCGTCGTAGATCGCCGTCGTGGCGTCGCAACGGATCTTGTTGCCGGGGCCCGTCAGGCTGCACGCCGTGGTGTCAGGGTTGGTCTCGGCGACCGTGTACGTCATCGTGGCGCTGGTCGCCAGCGACGGTGACGGCGGGCCGACGATGTTCGACACCACGGGCACGATGGTGTCGACCGTCCAGGCGTAGGTCCGCGCCGTGGCCACGTTGCCCGCCAGATCGGTGTGGGTGACGGTGACCAGGTGCGCACCCTCGCTCAGCGCCGAGTAGGTGACGCCAGCGTCGGTGCAGTTGCCGCGCACGCCGGTGCCGACGGTCTGGTCACACGTGGTCAGGCCCGGGTTGGCCTCGGCGATCGAGTAAGCGAGCGCGGCGTCGGTCGCCGACGTGTACGACGCCGGTCCGGTGATGCTCGAGATCACCGGCGCGACCGTGTCGACCGTCCAAGAGTAGGTCCGGGGCGGCGCGGCGTTGCCGGCAGCGTCGGTGTGGGTGATCCGGACCGTGTGCAGGCCCTGGCTGAGCGACACGAACGTCGCCCCGCTGCTGGTACAGCTCGTCATCGTGCCGGTGCCCACGAGCTGCGTGCAGGTCGTGGTGCCGGGGTTGGCGTCCATGACCGTGTAGGCGAGGGTCGCGTCCGTCGACCGGATATAGGCGGCCGGACCGGTGATCGCCGACAGCACCGGGGCCACGGTGTCGACCGTCCACGCGTAGGTCCTCACGACCGAGACGTTGCCGGCGAGATCCCTGTGGGTGACGGCGACGGTGTGGCCGCCGGCAGAGAGGTTGATGAACGACACGCCGGTCTCCGAACACAGGCCCATGTCGCCGGTCCCCACCGTCTGGGTGCAGGTCGTACCGTCCGGGGCTGGGTTGAGCTCGGCGACCGTGTACGACAGGGTCGCGTTGGTCGAGTTGACGAAGGCCGCCGGACCGGTGATCGCGGACACCACGGGCGCCACGGTGTCGACCGTCCAGGTGTGGGCGACGGCCGCCGACACGTTGCCGGCCAGGTCGGTGTGGGTGACGCGGACGGTGTGCTCGCCCTCGTCGAGGCTGGCGAGCGTCGCCTCGGTGTTGGTGCAGGGAGGCATCATGCCGCTGCCGGCGGTCTGGGTGCAGTTGGTGGTCCCGGGGTTGGTCTCGGTCAGCGTGTACGCCAGGGTCGCGTTGGTCGCGCTCACGTATCCCGTCGGACCGGTGATCGCCGAGACCACCGGGGCCACCGAGTCGATCGCGATCGCCGCGTGGCCGCCGAGCGACGTCGGGCTGCCGGGCGCGGGCAGCGTCAGCGTGGCGCGGTTGCCGTCCACGTCCGCGATGGACCCACCCTCCAGCGTCAGCGCGTTCGTGCCGGTCGCGTCGAGATCGACGCTGAGCTGACCCGGTGCGACCGTGTACGTGAACGTCAGCGTCGGGGTGCCCGAGCCGCCGGTGTAGAGCGCGACGGCCCCCGAGTTGAGCGCGAGCGCGGGCGTGCCGCCGGCGGTCCCGACCGCGACCGGATCGGTGAACGTCACCTGGATCGAGATCGCGGCCGGCGCCGTGTACAGCCCGTTCGCAGTCGATGTGCTCACGTCGGTGACCGCGATCAGCTCGAACGCGGCGGCCACGTCGACGTCGGAGGTCACGGTGACCGTGCAGCCGTCGGTGCCCGCGCAGCCGCCGCCGGTCCAGCCGGCGAACCGGCCCTCGGTCGGCGTCGCGGTGAGCGTGACCGAGGTGCCGTCATCGTAGACACCGCTGCAGAAACCACCGCAGGCGATGCCGGCGGGCGTCGACGTCACGGTGCCGACCCCGGAGCCGGCGCGGGCCACCGTCAGCGTGTACCGGTCGGCCACGAAGGACTTGTCAGGGACCTGGCATGCGGCCGCGCCGATCAAGGTGAACGCGAAGACGAAGAACCGCGATGACGTACGCATCAGAACCTCCCTGCGAATGACAGGCCCGCCTCGTCCACGCCGACGATCGGCGCGACCGACAGCCCTTCGTGATCGTCACCAGCGGCGACCACGCCGTGACGGTGTGGCGCGCCCAGGAACCACAGTGCGACCCCGGCCCCGAGCGCGACCACGCCGACACCGAGCCCGAGGTTCGACTTCAACGCCGCCTGCTGGGCCGAGTCGTTGACATCGAGCGCGTGCTGGTCGCCGCAGGTGGCCCCGGGGCAGCGGGCGTCGGCCTGGCGCTGCAGGTCCCTGGCGTCGCGCCCGAACACGACCGCCGCGACGATGCCGCCCACCCCGACGGCCGCGGCGCCGATCGAGACCTTGCGCAAGATCGTGAACGTCCCCGGCGTGGCCCGCCCGGCGGCGACCACGGTGCCGGGGACCGGCAGCGGCGCGACGACGCCCGGCCCATGGTCGGGCTGCGCGACCAGGTCCGCGAGCGGCTTGAAGCGCGGCACCTCGACGCTCAGCTTGTCGGCTTCGTGGGCGACGCTCACGTGGCTGCTCCACGGATCGCGCCCGGGCGCCTGGCCCACGATCTCGTATTCACCGGGATCGACGGGCACCCCGGTGTTCCAGAGCGCGGGATCGACGACCTCGCCGTTCCGCTCGATCAGCAGCCCGTCGACGCGGCTGGAGTCCGGTACGGAGATCGTCAGGTACGCGAGCCGGCTCTCGAGGGCGGTCGCCCGGCGCCGCGCCTCGGCCTCGCGGTCGCCGTCGTTGCCGGCCCGCCCGGCGTTGCCGGCGGCCCTCAGGAACATCGCCCACGCGGTGGCGAGCTGTCCGACCCGCTCATGGCAATCGGCGGCGTTGAGCTCGGTGCCGACGCTGGCCTCGACCCGGTCGCTGGCGTCGAACTTCGCGCAGGCCTCCTCGAGGCGGCCCTCGGCGGCGAGCTGCTTGCCGGCCTGGAACAGGACCTCGGCGGCGGCGCTCTGCGCGGTCGCGCGCCGGGGCCCTACCACCGCGAGGGCCACCGCCACGGCGAGCCCGATGAGGAACCAACGTGAGCGTGGGACGCTAGCGATCGCCATAGAGGTCTCCCTTGGATCCAGGCCCGCTCCCGGTGGTGGCCCCACCGGTCGTCGCGCGCCGTGACCTGCCGTGGTCGGAGCTGCGAGTGCGCTCGGGCTCTGGCCGGGGCGGGCCGGCATCCGCCGACCCATCGCGCGCGTCGGTCGCCGGCGGATCAGCCACGGTCGCGGCGTCGGTGTCGGTGTCGAGGGACGTCGGGCCCGCGGGCGCGCCGGCATCGAGAGCGACAGCGCTCACCGTGGCACCCGCATCGAGCACGAAGGTTGACGCGGGCGGCGAGGGCTCGACCCGCGCCGCGCTCGCGCCACCGCCGCCGCGGCCGGTGATCGCCACGGTCGCGACGGCCCCTCCGATCACGAGCAACGCGACGACGGCGGACAAGGTCCATCGTCGCGTCGACTCGCGCGGCCGAGCCGCGGCCAGCCCTGCCGCCGCGCCGAGCGTCGTCGGCGGAACCAGGGAGCCTCCACCGCCGGAGGTCGACCAGCCGGCTGGCAGGTCCGCGGTCGCGACCGCGAGCGCGCCGTCGCCGGACGCGGTGATCCGCGCGATGACCGCCTCACAGCCTCGGTGCAGGTCCTGCATGGTCTGCATCCGCTGGTCGAGCGACTTGGCGAGGCACGCCAGCACCAGCTCGTCGATCGCCGCCGGCAGGCCGGGGACCACGCTGCTCGGCGCGGGCGGCGGCTCGCGCAGGTGGGCGGCGATGAGCTCGCCGACCCCGTCGGCCTCGAACGGCGGGCGCCCGGTGAGCATGTGGAAGAGCACGCAGCCCATGGCGTACACATCGGACCGATGATCGACGGACCCGGCACCGCGGCACTGCTCGGGCGACATGTACGTGGGCGTGCCGATCACCACGCCCGTGCGTGTGCGCGCGGTGTTCGGCTGATCGCCGCCGAGCTTCGCGATGCCGAAGTCCAGGATCTTCGCGCGCTCGCCGCCCGGGACCTCGAGGTCGCGCACCAGGAAGATGTTCTCCGGCTTGAGGTCACGGTGGACGATCCCGCAGCGGTGCGCGGCGACCAGCGAACCGGCACACTGGCGCGCGATGCGCAGCGCTTCGGCCGGGCGAAGGCGCCCCAGCCGCGCCAGGCGGGCATCGAGCGACTCGCCCTCCAGGAGCTCCATCACGATGTACGCACTGCCGTCGGTGTGAACGCCGAAGTCGAAGACCTGCACGATGCCCGGGTCCGCGATCGCGGTGATCGCGCGGGCCTCGTTGAAGAAGCGATCGACGCTGGCCCGCTGCAGGGACAGCTCGGGCAACAGGATCTTGACCGCAGCCTGCCGCCCGAGCAGGACATGCCGGCCGAGATAGACCGCGCCCATGCCGCCCTCGCCGATCTTCCGGACGATGCGGTACTGCCCGACACTGCCACCTTCCCACCCCGTCATTGCGTGACCCTATCACGTCGCCGAGCCAGGATCGTTGTCCGGCCCGGCCGATGAAGCGGACAAGTTGTCGCGCGCGCGAGGTGGCAATGGTCGGGCCCCGTACTCGTCGCGGCCCGCCGCTGCTCCTGTGGCGCGCGGTCGAGGTCGCGGTTCTCGCTCCGAGTCACAGTCGCCATCAGGCGCGGTCCCCCGTGCCGCTGCAAGCGCGACAAGTCCCGCTGCCGCTGCAACGCTGGCAGTCCTGGCTCGTGCCCGCCAGCGAGGCCGCCATCGCGTTGAGGACATTGCCGTCCTTGCCCGTGCCGTGACACCAGGCGCACTTGCCGTCGCCGCTGCCGAGCGAGCCCGGGCCAGCGCAGGCGTCGCAGCCGCTGCCGCGACGGCCGAGCGGTCGTGATGCCGGTGCAGGCGGCGCGGGCGGCGGCACCGGTGGACTCGCGGACGCGGGCGGCGGAGCTTGGGCCAGCGACCGTTGCCCCGTTGACGCCCGCGACGCCATGACGTGATTGGCCACCATGACGGCCGGCCAGCTCATGACGAAGCGCATCGCGATCGGCACCATCGCGAGAATCCAGCCGCAATAGGGAATCTGGATGATCCATCGCACCACCGCTCGCAGGGGCGTCTCGAACAACATCGTGAGGGCGGGCCCGAGGACCGCACCGCCGACCACGCCCTGGTACCAGTGAAGCGTTCCGCCACCCAAGGCGCCGGCCAGGCCGAGGGCCATCGCGCCATTCGCGACGCTGAAGAGCAACGCCCAACCCAGCAACTTCGCGTCATGGATCGATTTGTCGAGCATTCCCATAGCGTCCTCCTCGTCGCAGTCTCAGGTCGCGAGCCCGTCACTGCACCGCCGTGCAGACCTCCCACGACGGCTCCGTGGTCTCGCCCGGGCACTGCGCGTCGATGTCCTCCGTCGTCTTGTCGAGGTTGAACGTGAACTCGGTCGTCTTGGTCACCGCGCCTGCATCGTCCGTCTCGGTCGGCACCTCGGCGATGCGGAGGGTGAGCCGTTCTGTCGCGTTCATGAACGCACGGAGCTTCCCCGCCGTGGGGGTGTCGAGGTTGAACGCGAGATAGCCGCTCCACTCGTCGCCCTTCAGCAGCTCGATGTTCCGGCCGAGGAGCTGCAGGTTGTTCACGGCGCCGTGGATCTGCTCCGCAAGCTGCGGGCTCCCGCCGGTCTCCGCGACGCCGGCGTCGACCCACGACAGGAGCTCGTCCTTGCTCGCGAACGTCGGATAGCTCTTGCCAGTATTGTCCTGCAGCCGGATCACCGCCGTCGTGAACCGCACGACGTGACCGGTGTTGTTGGCGATCCGGACCTGGAACGCCGGCAGCGGCACGACCGCGCCCGCGACCCGACCCGGCACCTGCACGACCTTGCCCATCGTGTCTTGGCTCTCCACCATGACGTCGAAGGTCTTGTAGACCTGCGGAAACCGCTTCTGCGACGTCTCGGTGATCGGCGCGATCGCGATGGTCATGCCATCCTGCGTGAGCTCGGCCTGGTCATGAACCATGAAGGTCGGCGCCGGCAACGTCGTCATCATAGGCGGCTTCGGGCAACCGCCAGCGAGCGGGAGCGCCGCGAGCACAGCGAGGAAGGGAGCGCGCGAACGTCTGTTGCTGAGCATGCGCATGTCGGGTCCTTTCGATATGTGAACAGTGCGGTGAGGTGCGGTGACAGACACTGCCATCCTCGTTCCTGGGCTGCGTCAACGGCACGTTGACTTCGCGTCAACGGCACACGATTTCCTTGCCTGTCGCTGGCGGCGCCGCAGGAGTAGGACGCCGATCAGGGCGGACAGTCCGGACGATGCGGCGGGTGCTCGAGCCCCGGCGTCGCAGCAGCCGCCGGGTTCGCCGGTCACGACCAGGCCGGCGTCGGGCTGCGGCCGCGCGCACGGGTTAACGACGGCGAGCTTGATCAGCTCAGCGATGTCGTGCAGCGCGTCGGCCAAGCTCGCGGCGCAGATCGAGGTCTGGGTGTTGCGGTTAGCGAACGCGTGGGTGAACGTCGACAGGCGGAACGACGGGACCGCGCCGTCGTTGGCGTCGTTGGGATCGCTGATGAAGCACGACTTCTCGAGCAGCGGGTTCGACGGCGTCGTCGGGTCGGGGCCGACCACCGCGGTGTTCATGTCGTCGTTGACGCCGATGATGGTCGCGACGATGATCAGCGACGGGTCCTCCTTGAGGCCCTTGAGGAAGTCGATGTACTTCGTGATCTCGTACATGTACTGCGAGTCCGGGTTGGGCTTGCAGCCGGTCTTGGTGCCGAACGCGCGCGGGCTCGGGTTGTTGTCGCAGGTGACGCCGAACTCGAAGCAGCGGAACGAGGTGCGCGGACCGAGCGGCGAGTTGAGGCCCGCGGTCGGGTCGCCGAACATCGCGCCCATCTCGGTCGAGCAGTCGTCCTCGTCGGCGATGACCACGACGCCGAGGTAGGCGGCCGGCCGGTAGAAGCCGGTGTTCTTGCCGGGCTGCAGCGCGCGGTACATCGACTCGAGGTGCATCTCGAAGCCGCAGCCACCGGTGCCGAGCTGGGCCATGCACGAGAACAGGGTCTCGAGGTTGCCGGTGTAGTTCTTGACCCGGGCACCGTTGGCGTCGGCGATGTCCGAGATGAACTGGCCGGTGAGGCCGGTGCAGCCCGCCTTGACCAGCAGGTTGCCGTCGTCGCCTTGGCCCGCGCAGCCGGGCACGCTGGCCTGGCCGGCGGCGCCGACGTTCGACGACACGATGCCGATGTGGATGTTGGGCAGGCCGCCTTCGATCGTCTGGAGGACGCCGATGAAGGACGGGAAGTTCTG
>JAYVSF010000386.1:0-3418 GCA_043775605.1 Myxococcales bacterium | reverse complement strand
TGGCGGCGCCGGTGATGAACTGCTGGACCACCGGATCAGCGGAGGCCCGCAGCTCGGCCGGGGTGCCGACCGCGTGGACCCGGCCCTGGTACAGGAACGGTGGGCGGGCGCCGTAGCGGGCGAGGCGCTCGAGACCATCGCGGTCGTGGGCGGCGACCACGGTGTCGGCGTGGAGGGTGAAGTCGTCGACGCTCGCGGTGAGCCGCTTGGCCGGCGGCGGGCCACCTGCGTCCGGTGACCGGACACATGGCTCGCGATCCTGTCGCGCCTCGCGCACTGGTCTGGGCCTCGTTGAACGGTCAGTGGCCAACCAGCTCGCACAGCTTCTCGCGCCACCGGAAGGTGTCTGCCTCGGTGCAGCCGGGAACCCGCTCGAGCGCAGGCGGGCTGTCGGCACTGCCATCCTCCGCCAGGTAGTGGGTGACGCCGACCGCGTGCGGATCGCCATCCTTCGCGATCGAGACATAGCCCTTGATGGCCGCGCGAAGCGCCCGTTCTTCCTTCGCCGCCTTGCCGTGCGCTGCGGCGAGGGCTGCGACCAGCTTGTTCGCGACTCCGCGGAAGGGATCGACGGTGCGGGCCGGGGTCACGGACGGTGGGGGGTTGGGCCGCTGGAGCCCCAGGATGGTCTGGGCGGCGAGATCCGCCACCCCCGCCGTGTGCCAGGGCTTCGGCGCGTGGCCTAGCCGGATGCGAACCCAGTCGGCCTGCGCCCCATCCTGCTCGAAGCCCCGCTTCTTTGCTGCCTCGCGGCGGTGAGCCTGGTCGCCATAATCTCTCGGAGTAGAGCGTACCTGTTCTGGCTCAGCGTGACCGGGAGGGGTCACCCCCGACGACGCGGCGGCGCCACGGTCCGCGTCGGGCCGCTCAGGATGTCACGGGTCTTCGAGTCCACCAGCGGCTCGCAGTAGTCCGCGTGAGCGAGCAGCCAGGCGGTGGCGTCCTTCTTGGACGGCGTCGCCAGCAGCGCGACGACGAGCATGACGACCTCCGGCGCGCGGATCCGTCCGAACGTCTCGAGGACCCACGCGCGCTCGGCGGTCTTCAGGCGCGCCACGCGCTTGCCGTAGTGGGCGATGAGCTGTGGCCCGCCGAGGAACGCCAGCCGGACGTCGGGATAGTCGCGCGCGGCCTTCGGCCCCACGACCTCCTGAAGGACCATCGTGCGAACGAACTCAGGGTCGTCGATGACGTGCACCACGCCCCGCAGGTCGAGCCCGGCAGCGGGATGCTCAGCTTGCTGGCGGCGGCCCAGCGGCGAAAGACCTGCTCGGTGCGGGCGCGCAGGGTGGTGGCCAGCGCGGGGCGCACGCGCAAGAAGAGGAAGCCGAGCTGGTAGATGAGGAAGTCGCTGAAGCGCGGCGGCGCGGCGAGGGGCTCCAGCCCGGCGACGATGGCCTGTGCGATCCCCTCCGGTCCGTGCAGCGCCTCCAGGATCCACACCACCAGGTGCGGGGCGTTGGGCGCGCTCGGCCTCGAGATCATGGTCGCCAGCAGCGCCGCCGCTTCATCGCGGTCGATGGGGCCCGGCTGGGCGATCACCGCATCGGCGTCGGCCGTCCAGTTGTGCAGCCAGACCCGCTCCGACGCGTAGCCGCGGGCCATCCGCACGGCCACCTCCCGCGGGAGTTCGAGCAGGTTGAGCCCCGAGAAGATGCGCCTTATGCTCCCGCTTCCTGTCGATGACCGCCGACCAGGATCTGCTGGCGACCGGCAACTTCCGCTACGAGGCCTAGCTCGGGCGCACCACGGTCGCCGCGGCGGGTGCATTCAACGGCATGATCGCGCGGATGCGGACCCGGGCGATCCCGGAGGTGCCGCGGTGAGCGGCGCGGCGACCCCTGGCATAGTCGAGCACGGCGTGGCGCCGGCTTGACAGCGACGTCGCGGTTCGGATTAGCTCAAGGGAGGAGGCCGTGTGGACGACAAGCAGGGGGGCGATCGGTCGAACCGTCCGCGCCGCGCCGACCCGGGACCGGGCCGCGACGAGCCCCGGCCCGACGACCGCGCCGCTGATCGGCCGCCCAGCTCCCCCGCCGACGACTTCCGCGTCGACGCGCCGACGATCTCGCTGCCCAAGGGCGGCGGCGCGATCCGGAGCATCGACGAGAAGTTTGCGGTCAACCCGGCCAACGGCACCGCCTCGTTCTCGCTGCCGCTGCCGTTCTCGCCCGGGCGCAACGGCGTCACCCCGGCGGTCCGCCTCGGCTACGACTCGGGCAGCGGCAACGGCCTGTGCGGGCTCGGCTGGTCGCTCGACCTGCCGTCGATCCGCCGCCGCACCGAGCGCCAGCTGCCCCGCTACCGCGACGACGAGGACGTCTTCCTCATCGCGGGCGGCGACGAGCTGGTCCCCGCCCACACCTGGGACGTCGACCACTGGCAGCGCGACGACCAGCAGGTCGGGCCCCTCGCCATCCGCCGCTACCGCCCGCGCATCGAGGGCGGGTTCGCGCGCATCGAGCGGATCGCCCACCCGGTGCACGGCACCTGGTGGCGCGTCACCACCGCCGACGACTTCACCACCTTCTACGGTCTCGACGGGGCCAGCCGCATCGTCGATCCGGACGACCCGGCGCGGATCTACCAGTGGCTGCCGTCGCTCGCCTTCGACGCGCTCGGCAACTGCGTCGTCTACCACTACAAGCCGGAGGATCTGGTCGGCGTGGCCGACACCACGGCGGAGCGGAACCGGCGGCGGGGCCTGGCGCCGGTCACCAACCTCCACCCCAAGCGGATCGAGTACGGCAACCGCGTCCCGTACTTCGTCGACGACGCCGCCCCGTACCGCCCGGACGCGCCGACCGGCGCCTTCCTGTTCGAGGCGGTGTTCGATTACGGCGACGAGGTCCCCGGCCAGGCCTGGGGTGTGCGCGACGATCCGTTCTCGAGCTACCGCAGCGGCTTCGAGATCCGCACCTACCGCCTGCTCCGGCGGGTGCTGATGTTCCACCGCTTCGACGAGCTGGCCGGCGGCGAGCCCTGCCTGGTGCGGTCGCTCGACCTCGCCTTCGCGTCGTCGGCGCAGGCGTCGCGCATCACCTACCTGGCCAGCGCCACCCAGCGCGGCTACCACCGGCTGCCCGACGGGGCTTACGCGCAGAAGAGCCTCCCGCCGTTCGCGTTCGACTACCAGCCGCTGCGCTGGGACCCGACGGTGCGGACGGTGGAGCGCGACTCGGTCGCCAACCTGCCGGCCGGCGCCGAGGGCAGCGGGTCGTTCCGCTGGATGGATCTGTTCGGCGAGGGGATCCCCGGCGTGTTCAGCGAGCAGGCCGGGGCCTGGTTCTACAAGGCCAACCTGGGCGACGTCGCGGAGGAGCACCGGCTGCGCCTCGACCAGCTCCGGCTGGTCGCGCCCCGGCCGTCCTTCACCGGCATGGGCCAGGTGCTGAGCCTCGAGGAGCTGGAGGCCGAC